>DASQYT010000096.1:0-2039 GCA_035639075.1 Candidatus Elarobacter sp. | reverse complement strand
TGGGACCTTGCATTTCATAAGAACACCCGGATTAGCGAAAGGACTGCCCTGGAATTTCGTGCAGAATTCTTCAACATCTTCAATCATGCTCAGTTCATGAACACCGGCTCAGTCACCGGCGAAGTCAACGGCAACCTCGGCCAAGTTACTAGCGCCCGTGATGGCCGGATAGGGCAGATGGCGTTGAAACTTTCTTTCTGAGATCACGAGACCCGCAGTTGGCAAAGGGCACGTACCCTCAGTTTCTTCACTCTGCACAACCCCGAGTCTCCGCAAAGGACGGGCGGGAACGCCCGTCGCTCCCCCGGGCCAAAACTTTTTAAGGACGGAGCGATGAACCTCTATCTCAAGAAAGTCGGCTTTTTTCTTACGCTGCTGTTCTTGTTGTGTTCGGCAGCGGCTGCATCGGCACAAATGAACGGAGAAGCCGCTCGCGATTGGTCGGTCATCTTTCGTGACACGCTCCAGCACAGCGTTTTGCAGTTTTGGATCGATCACGCTCTAGACACCAAATATGGCGGCCTGCTCGGACGATTGAACCGCCAGGGCGAGCCAATTCCGCCAGGCGACAAGTCTGTCGTCCTCATATCGCGCGCTCTGTGGTCCTTTTCCGAGGCTTACCGCCGTTATCCCGATCCTGCTTACCAAAAAATGGCGGCAGCCTGCTCGAAATTCTTGCGCGACAAAATGTGGGACAAGCAGCGGGGCGGTTACTACTTCATGGTCAGCCGCGAAGGCAATGTCATCGACTCCACCAAGCAGTTGAATCCCATGTCCTACGTGATGGAAGGCCTGGCCGAATATGCTCTGGCCTTCCACGACGATCAAGCCGCACGCGAGGCCCTGGACCTGTTCCAGGTCATCGACCAGCACGCCCACGACAACCAATATGGCGGTTATCGCATTGCTTTCACGGAAGACTGGCAGTGGATCAGGGATTACAAACCCGGGCCGAACGCAGCCGGGTCATTCGGACGGAAATCCTACGACTGGCATCTCGGCTTGGTGGAAGCCTTCGCCACGCTTTACGATGTTACGGGTGACGCTCGTGTGCGGTCGCGTCTCGAAGAACTCCTGGACATATTCGTTAACAAGATCATCGATACGGACACCGGCTACGGCAGATACTACTTCCGTGACGACTGGAGCGTGGCCGACCGCGATGGTGACTCCAAGGAGTGCGAGTACGGACTCGATCTCGAAGCAAGCTGGCTGATTGTGGAGGCGGCCCAGCGCGTCGGGCGTCCGCAGGATGCTAAGATTCGACGCGCCAGTATCATGCTCGTCGATCATGCCCTGCGCGACGGTTTTGACAACCAGCGTGGTGGCGTATACCGCTACGGCCCGGCCGCGGGACCAGCGAAAGACAAGGACATGGAATGGTGGCAGCAGGTCGAAGCCCTAGTCGCACTGCTCAATGCCTACCAACTCACCGGAGATCGCAAATACTGGCACGGGTTTGACCTTCAGGCTCACTTTGTCATGGACAAGTTTGTGGATCATCAGTACGGCGAGCTCTACACCACCATCTTCCAGGGCGGGAAGATCGACGACGAGAAAGTCGGGCCGTGGAAAGCTCCCTACCATGCCACCCGGGCATGCCTCGAAATCATCTCCCGCTTGGGAGGCACTCTATAGTTGTGATTGGAGCCGCCAGCGACCCGCCCTTTGTTGTTAATGGCGTTTGCAAAACCGAATGTGCCGCCTAACGTACCGATGTCGATGAGTCTGTATCGAGTGTGCTGCGCGGCGAGTTGAAGCGGCAGCGCGAGCGCAGCGCATAAGGTCATCGCGGTAACGAACATCGTTCTGGATTTCATATTGCCTAATTGCCTCCTCTGTGTGCGGGCTGGTGACAAGGGGCACATCGGGCATCCCGGCCCGTGTTTCTACAGGACGTTCCGGAAACCCAAAACAATCGGATTTTTCTTAAGGCGCTGTAATTGTCTCCTTGTTGTTAGGCAGTGGAGGAACCGATAGTACCGGGGGTGCCTGACCGGGGCATCGCTTCACAAGTGCATCTGGCGCACTATCCGCTT
>DASQYT010000095.1:0-5532 GCA_035639075.1 Candidatus Elarobacter sp. | reverse complement strand
GAGCGCAGCGACGACATCATTGCGAATCCCGCGCGTGTTCGGAATTTTGGAGTCCGGGCCGACCCAGATTCCTTCGTAAACACCGTGGCCGAGGTGCTCTGCAAATTGGCCGAAGAGATTGCGGTCAATCTTCGGACCGGGGTTGGAAACGTCAATAAACAATGCAACTTTCTGTGCAGCCGCCACCGGCGCAGCCATAGCCACAGCGAGCAGGGTCAAGCTGGCAAGAAGTGAGCGCACGAGCGGAGATCCCCCTTTAAGCGCAAACAGGAATGTCCGACGGAACTGAGATCGGCGCAGGATTCGGTACTGAATTGCTCGGAAAGGTCTGAAAGCAAGTTTTTGGGCCATTTATTGTTCTCTCTGGGGTTCGCTAGGTTGCACCGGATTGATATCCAACATTTTTGCGTATTTGTCTTTCAGAGTTCAGTTTATGAAACGGGTAGTATACATTCAGCGTGGCGATGGAGGATCTATCACGCATTTTCGAGATGGACCCGAACACAATGGACATTCAACTCCAGTGTGGGTGCTGTCGCCTTTTACCCCTTTTGATTCTGTGTATTCTCTAGGACCTGTTGTGAGAAACTTTCGGGCGGATTCGCATGATTCGCTCCCTTCTCTCGGCCGCCTCGCTCCTCTTTCTCTCAGGGATCTGTCTCTCTCAATCCCGCGAGCAGGGGCCGCCTGTTTCCGCGGCGGTTCAGAGCCCTACAATCAAAGTCGAAAGTCGCATCGTCGTGGTGGACGTGGTTGTCACAAACAAACAAGGACAATCCGTTCCCGGCATCCGCAAGGATGACTTTCACGTCTCCGAGGACGGCGGCGCGCAGATTGTCACTTCTTTCGAGGAACACAAAGGCGCGGCTCCTAACGAAATGAAGTTGCCGCCGATGCCGCCCAGCGTCTTCAGCAATTTTCCTACAGCTCGTGGTGCTGATTCCGTCAACCTTCTGTTGCTCGACCTCCTCAACACACAACCGCAAAATCAGGCCTTCGTCCGGCAGCAGGTCATCAAATATCTCGGCGAAGTTCTGCCCGGCACACGCCTCGCCGTTTTCGCGCTCGGTTCTCGCCTTCGCATGGTGCGTGGGTTCACCACCGATTTTTCCGGTCTCGCCGCAGCCTTGGAAGACAAAAAACTCGGCGTCGCCCCCGAAATCTCTCGAAGCCTGCCGACTGAGGCTAACCAATACAGCGACGCGGAAATTCTCCGGCAAATGCGCAAAAGTCAGGCTGCGCCCTCGGCCATTGATGCCGTGGAGTCTTTCCAGCGCGACGAGGCCGCCGAGCACGCCAACTCCCGCAGCGAGCTGACCCTACAGGCCTTCCAGCAAATCGCCCGCTATCTTTCCGCGATTCCTGCCCGCAAAAATCTTATCTGGTTCTCAGACAACTTCCCGGTCAGCTTTTTTTCGGACCCTGGCGGCAGAGTTCCCAAGAATCAGGATCACATTCAGAAAACCTCGGACATGCTCACCGCGGCAAAGGTCGCCATCTATCCTGTGTCTGCGCTTGGAGTTCTCGGAGACCCCACCTTCGATGCCAGCAAACTGGCCGGTTCGCGCCGGGAACTCGAGGCTCGCCTCAGCGCTAATCAAATCGCCATGGAAACCATTGCCCAGGAGACCGGCGGCCGCGCTTTTTACAGCACGAACGCGTTGGGCGCCGCCGTCAAAGACGCTGTGAGCAACGGTTCGCACTATTACACGCTGGCCTATTCACCTGCCAACAATAAGAATGTCGGCAAGTTCCGGCGCATTCAGGTCAGCCTCGTCGACAATAACTACACACTTTCCTATCGCCGCGGCTACTTCGCTGACCAACTCAGCCACGAATTCATCTCCGAAGAGGGCGCCGACGACCCTTTGGTGTCGCTTATCGGTTTAGATATGCCGGATTTCGACGAGATCCTATTCAAGCTGCAGGTTGTGCCGAAGAATCCGCAGCCTCCTGCGAATGCCCCGCGTGCGGGAAATAACACGAAATTGAAGGCGCCGTTTACCCGCTACGATATCAACTTCGCCGTGGCTCTGCCCGACATCGCGATGGGCTTAGACGCCAACGGCACGCGTCATGGCCGTATTGAAATCATCATCATCGCATTCGGTCCGGGCGGCAATATCCTGAACATCGTCAGGAAGCGTAGCAATCTAACGATGGATTCCAAGGTGTATGAAGCGACCCAGCAGGTGGGAATGCAAATTCACGAGGAAATCGATGCGCCCCCGGGTGAAATCTATCTGCGGGCTGGCATCTATGACATGAATTCCGGCAACTGCGGGACGCTCGGTGCAGCGCTGAATGGTTCATCCGCGAAACAATCCCAGAAGTAGTTTGAAGCCGCTGGCCTCGGTTTTACTCGCCATATAGATGCTTGGGTGTTCTTTATAACGTGGGCTGCCTTTACGCGGTGCGAATGCTGCACTGCACAGAAGACCACTGAACTCTCTGAGAAGAGTCCGCGGCGCACAGTCAGTCCGAAGCAGCTGCCGTCGCACCCAATACGCCACGTTCGAAGTGGCGGAATTTCTTTCAATAGCAGGCACGATTATCGTATGAAGATCGCGTTTGGCAAGTCAACGGACAAGCTCGTAAATCGGTCGCCCGTAAAGCCGAATGGCCGGACTCAGGACGTCTAACTCGATTCATTGCGCTATTTCATTCGCGTGGTGGGTTCCGCCGTCCAGTCGACGCGCGGACGATCAAGTCAGGCTGGAGCACAACGGTTTCGGGCTTGGGCCGGAGTTTGGAGCCGAGCGCTGCGAGCGCAACACGGGCAGCTTCCTGGCCAATGCGCTCACTGTGTTGGTCGATGCTGGAAAGAGGAACGCGCAGCGAGTCGTCGTAGTGAAGGTTCCCGCAACCGATGAGCGCAATGTCCTCAGGGATCCGCAGGCCCTGATTCAGCGTGAAATTCATTGCACCCATCGCGAGCGGATCATTGAAACAGAACACTCCATCAGGACGCGGATCAAGACTCAAAAGTCGGCGCATGGCATCGGCGCCGCGCTGCCGTGTTTCTACGTCGCCTTTGGCTTCGGCAATGACGTAGTCATTCGTGATTCTCAAACCGGCTTCGCCGAGGGCCCGCTTGTAGCCGTCCAGACGACGCAGGCCAGGGCTGGTTTCCGGGCCACGAATGTGCGCGATTTTCCTGCATCCCATGTCGATCAAGTGCTTGGTGGCGAGCATGCCCACAGCTTCATCATCGACGCCTACGAAGTTTGCGGACAAACCGGGCAGTGCACGGTCGATCAAAATATAAGGCGTGTTGTGCTTCTCGATTCGGACGAAGAGTTCAACAGACGAATGACAGGAGGCGATGATCAGCGCGTCCAGCCGGCGCGCCAGCAATTGGTTGATCTCCTCTTCCTCAAGGACCGTATCTTCGTCGGACGACGACACGATCAGGCAGTAGCCGCCCTTTCTGAGGACATCGGAAAGGGATTTGGCAATTTCCGCGAAAAAAGGGTGGAGGAGGTCTGGAACGACCAGGCCAATGAGATGGGTTCGTCCTGTGACGAGGCCGCGTGCAGCCAGGTTAGGGCGGTAGTCGAGCTCTTTTACGCGGGCCAGGACTCGTTCGCGCGTCTCATCGCCCACATCGGGGTGGTTGCGCAAGACCTTCGAAATCGTAACGACCGATACACTCAGGTCACGCGCGATATCCTTCATCCGGACCGTCATAAGAAATCCCGAAATGGGCGTTCACTGAGCTGACGAAAAAACGCATGGGGCGTTCCCGAAGATGGGGACACGACGGGCCCATTTAAATTCCTTCAAATTGACATCGTTAACTTTATCGATTATTGTACCAGAAAAATTCGAACTCGAAAATAGTAGGTCGGCAGCGACTGGCGTTTTCAACATGAAAGCTTTCGTTCTTCAGGCACCCGGGCGGGCATGCATCGAGACCGTCCCTGATCCCGTGGCTAGGCCGGGAGATGTACTGCTGCAAGTTCGGATGGTGGGATTTTGCGGTAGCGACCTAAATTCGTTCCGAGGATTGAGCCCGCTGGTTTCCTATCCCCGAATCCTGGGGCATGAGGTTTGCGCAACGGTGGTGCAGGGCGACAGCGAGATGGCAGCCGGGACGGACGTGGCCCTACTTCCCTACTCGAATTGTGGCCGATGCGCGGCTTGCCTTAGAGGCCGACCGAATGCTTGCCAATACAACGAGACGCTGGGGGTGCAGAGGGACGGCGCGCTTGCCGAGTACATTGCGGTGCCGCGAGAAAAATTGTACCCGGCGCGACTGACGCCAAAAGAGTTATGCCTGGTCGAGCCACTGACGGTGGGGTTTCATGCGGTCGCTCGCGGAAGCGTTTCGGCCGAAGACACCGTAACGATTTTTGGGTGTGGCGGAGTCGGGCTGGGCGCAGTAGCGGCTGCAAGTCTCCGGGGAGCGCGCACGATTTGCGTTGACGTGGACGACAAGAAGCTGGAGTTAGCGCAAATGACGGGCGGCGGTCAAATCATCAACAGCGCGCGGGAGCCGCTGAGCCAGCGATTGCTGGAACTGACGGACGGACGCGGTCCGGATGTGGTGATTGAAGCGGTTGGAACTCCGGGGACATTCAGGGCGGCGGTCGAAGAGGTCGCCTTCACCGGCCGAGTTGTCTACATCGGATACGCGAAAGAGCCGGTGAGCTATGAGACGCGGCTGTTCGTGCAAAAGGAGTTGGAGGTGCTCGGGTCAAGGAATGCTCAGCCGGAGGATTTTCGCGCGGTGATCGGGCTTCTGGAGGCGCGGAAATTTCCCGTGGATCAGGTGGTGAGCCTGATTGTCGGGCTCGACGAAGCACCGGACGCGTTGCGGTCATGGAGCGAGAATCCGTCGCGCTTTCAGAAAATTCAAGTTTGCCTGGATTGAGAGGATTGCCTCATGTTTTCAGCCCGTGTAGTGCAGTTGCGTTCAGTATCAAAACTCGCCGCGGGGTTAGCGCTGGCGCTATGCGCGCACAGCAGCTCCTACGGACAGAGCGCGACGGCGCCAACTTCATCGGAAGCGCCAGAAAGGATCGATGAGGTCTGGCAGAAGGCAAGCAGCAAGTATGACGCGCAGCGAGCGGAGCTCTTGAAGGACGTTGAAAACGCGGATCGCGAGGGGCGCTATCGCGCGGACTGGGAATCGCTGAAGAACTATGAAGCGCCGGAGTGGTACAAGGACGCCAAGTTCGGAATTTTTATTCACTGGGGAGCGTATTCGGTTCCTGCTTACGGCAGCGAATGGTATCCGCGAATGATGTACGTCGAGGGATCCGCGGAATACCGGCATCACATCGAGACTTACGGTAAGCAAGATAAATTCGGCTACAAAGATCTAATCCCCATGTTCAAGGCCGAGCATTTCGATCCAGCGGCCTGGGCGGAGTTATTCAAAAAAGCCGGCGCGAAATACGTAGTGCCCGTGGCCGAGCATCACGACGGATTCGCGATGTACGACAGCGGGTTGAGCGATTGGACGGTGGCCAAAATAGGACCGCATCGCGATACCACCGGAGAATTGGCGAAGGCAGTGCGGGCCGC
>DASQYT010000094.1:0-3371 GCA_035639075.1 Candidatus Elarobacter sp. | reverse complement strand
ACCCGGCATGGACCTTGAAGGCGGACACTCGATGGAATGGTTCTTCGAAGAGTGGGTGCGCGGAACCGGAATCCCGCATTATCGCGTGGAATTCACGACTCACCACACGGAAAAGGGCTATCTGATCCGCGGTCATCTTTTTCAGACCGGAGTGCCGCGCTCATTTATCGTCACTGTTCCCCTTTATGCCGCCGGCGCTGGATACGGAACGTTCCTCGGCACCGTAGCAGCGGCCGGCCTGGAAACAGCGTTTCAGTTCGTCGTCGCGGTTCCACCCCACAAGATTGTCGTCGATCCCCGGATGACGCTGCTTTGCACCTCGGAGTGATATAAAAAAAACCATTGTTTTGCAGCAGCTCTGTCTTCAGTTCCTTTGTTCAGTGGCACACAGGATTCAGCGGGGTCAAATTCAGGGCACATATTTCCTAAATCGTTCGATCATCAACTGCTTTTCAAGGAGCGGGCTATCCAAATTGAGCTCCGTTTTTCCGCTGGCACCGAAAACATAAGGGAAACCCAGGGGATCACGGGGAATGCCGCGGACCAGCCCTGCCTGAACCAAGTCGCTCATGCGAGACGGGCGTCTACCATACCTCTTGGCATACTCGTCGGCCAGGGCATCGAGCTGCTTGCAATCTTCCTTCACGGTAAGCAACTGCAAATGCATCAGCGCATTTTTTTTGACCGAGGGATCGGCACTGGTGTCGTAGATGTCCTTCCACAGGAACAAGGAAGTTTCAAACGATTCCCCTTCCGCCGCCACCTTGGCTGCCATGATTTTCATCCACACCAGCGCATTTGGTTTTTTGCTTCCTTCCAGAAAAGCCGCTGAAGCCTTCTGGTAATCCTTCAAATCGAAGTAGTAGACGAATCCCAGGTCTTCATAGAGGCGCCAGTACTCCGGATTCGCCTGGATCCCGCGCTGAATCAATTGCACGGCCAGATCCGGCCTGCCCGCGCCGCCGGGTGCCGCCGGGCTGAGGAACATCGCGCCAAACCTGTACGCGATTACCAGATTCGGATCGAGAGCCGTGGTGATATCCAGAAGCGGCCAGAGCAAGTCGAGATTCGCCTGGCCTCTTAAATGTTTGTTTCCGTAGTACTGTACGACGCGCGTCCAGTAAATGTCCGCCAGCAGCGGCGCGTACTCCAGGCTCATCACTTTAACGAGCTTTGGCGAACGCAGCAGGACCTCGTCACGCTCCTCGGTTATCGACGCGCGCTCCGCGTCGATGCGGTGCTGCATCCGCCAGATGCCCGCAAACCCAAGCGGAACAACAAGCAAAAGCAGCCGCGCGATGCTCTTCTCCGATTTCATTTCAAGTTCCGTCGCGAAAACACTGCGGCCGCCGCGGTCAAAACGATGGTGCAATAAACCACGGTGTACCAGGTATTTTGCAGGATCAACGCTCCGGGAACCACTCGCCCGTGCGCGGCCATGGCCATCACGTTGAAATTCTCAAAATTCGGAAGCAGGTAGGACAGCCATTTCGTGAAAGCCGACATTGCCGGGCTCATCACCTCGATCGGTAGATTCCTCAGCTCCTGGACGTACAAGCCGGCGATATACAGGCCCACGGTGAACAATATTGCAAGCAGCGGCGTCGTGAAGCAGGAAAACAGCAGCGCCAGCGCGACGATCAGCGCCAGCTTCAGCAGTATGAAATACACCGCCACCAGCACCACGGTGTCGTTTCTCTCCAGCGAATGCTTCACGTAGAGCATCGCCAGCAGCAGCCCCAAGGCCATCGCTGCCGTGTTCACGGCCAGTGTCAGCACCAGACCGGCGAATTTCCCGAGCAGGAATTCGGATCGCCGCACCGGCTTCGCGAGCAGTGCGTAGAGCGTGCGCTTGTCCATTTCCTTGGAAACCAGCGCAACACCGAGAAAAATGGAAATCAGCAGCCCGATCACCGAAATGGCGCTCAAGCCGAGGCTCACAATGACCGTTTGCTCGATCCCAATTGAAATCTGCCCCACGGCCACGGATGCGGCTATCATCAGCAGCGCGAAAAACACCAGGTTGTAAAGCACCCGGTCGCGGACCGCTTCGCGAAACGTGTTCAACGCCACGACGCCTGCGCGCCTCATTGCCCGCTCACCTCGACTGCCGCTCCCTGCGCACGGTCCGCCTCCACCAGATTCATGAAAAATTCTTCCAGCGTCGCTTTCACTTGAGAGACTGACAGGATACGCGCTCCCGCTCCTCGCAGTTGTTCGATCGCTCCGTACAGCTCCTGCTCAGGCACCTGCAGCCGGTAACATTCACCCGTGCGTGTGGCGCTGGAGAGCAGCGGCACGTTGCTCTGCTTGGTCAACTCGAAGAGAATTTCCATTCCCAGCGTCTTCATGTTTACGAGGGTGCCCGGTGCGCCGACTCCTCGAAGTTCCCCCCCGACAATCACGCCCACGCGGTCGCACAACGTCTCCGCGTCCGAGAGAATGTGCGTGGAAAACATCACCGTCTTTCCGTCCTTTTTCAATTCCAGAATGATGTCGCGCACTTCGCGCCTGCCGACGGGGTCCAGTCCTGACATCGGCTCGTCCAGAATCACCACTTTCGGATCGTGCAGGATTGCCTGAGCAAGCCCCACGCGCTGCAGCATCCCCTTGGAATATTTTCGCAGCTGTATCTTGCGCGCAGTTTCCAACCCTACCTTCTTCAGCATGCGATCGACGCGGTCTTTCCGGTTGGCCGCAGTCAGGTCGTGAAATCGGGCAAAATAGTCGAGCACTTCCGCCGCGGTCAGGTAGTCGTAGAAGTAGGGCTGCTCGGGCAGGTAACCGATGTCCCGGTGCATCTCCACGTCGCTGATAGGCTTGCCGAGGATTCGCGCGCTCCCCGCCGTGGGAAAGATCAACCCCGTCAGCAGCTTGATGGTAGTGGATTTACCGGCGCCGTTCGGCCCGATAAAGCCAAACACGTCGCCCATTTCCACCTGCATGCTTAGCCCTTCGAGCGAGGTTCTCTTCTTAAGGTGCAAGAAGCCGAAGGGATATTCTTTGGTCAGATTCTCAATTTCAATCGCTGGGTCTGGCATGTATTCATTGTTCGCAAGTCGAAGGTGACCGTCAATGTTTCATCACAAACATGTGCACGGAATGAAAATACAAAGAAGGCGACAGCCAGATCAGACTACTCAAGATCAGGAGTCGCCGCGCCCGTGTCCGATCTGCACCAGCTCTTCTTGCGCGGTTGCCGGTGGCGTCATCGGCATAGGGCTCAGGTTTTGTGGGTCCCGCCAATTATCCAGCATTCCTACCTGCTGCACGCACGAAACGGTGCATCGCGGCGCGCAAAACTTCTTGGTGGAATACTCCCGGTGCCGCATTTCCGGCGTGTATTGCGACAACGGAATCCCCGGATATCC
>DASQYT010000093.1:0-5450 GCA_035639075.1 Candidatus Elarobacter sp. | reverse complement strand
GACATGATCGCTTTTATTGACCACCTTCAGCTTGGTGATGACGGCGGTGCCGTTGCGGTAGTCGATATGGCGGGAAAGAAAACTACTCTTTCCACCGGCTGGGACAGTATTCAGGGGCTGGCGTGGTCGCCGGGCGGCGATGAAGTCTGGTTCAGCGCAACCCGAACCGGCGGAGATCGGTCTCTTTATGCGGTCAATCTCGCGGGAACAGTCCGGCTGCTGGCGCGGGTTCCGGGAGAATTGATGTTGCTCGATGTCGGCCGGGACGGAAATGTACTGCTGACTCGTAACAATGACCGGGCCGGAATGATCGGGCTTGCGCCCGGCGAGGCCAAGGAACGCGACTTGTCCTGGCTCGATTGGTCAGTGCCGGGCGATTTGTCAGCCGATGGTCGATCCGTCCTATTCGGGGAGACCGGGGAAGGCGGGGGACCAAAGTACGCGGTCTATCTTCGCAAGACAGATGGTTCGCCGGCCATTCGACTCGGGGAAGGGATCGGTCTCGGACTGTCGCCCGATGGAAAATGGGCGATCGCGCGCCCCAACATCACACCGTCCCCGCTCGTGCTGTTGCCGACCGGGGTGGGGGAGGCGAAGCGGCTCACCCACGATTCGACCAACCACCTCAGGGCGCGGTGGCTTCCCGACGGGAAGCGGCTGGTTTTCTCCGGCAACGAGGCAGGGCACGGGTTTCGTCTCTATGTGGAATCTCCGGACGAGGGCAAGCCACGCGCGATCAGTCCGGAAGGAGTGAATCCGACATTTGTGATCTCCCCCAAGGGTGACCAGGTTGCCGGCGTTGGCCCGGACCACAAGGTCTATCTTTTTCCCGTTGCGGGTGGCGAGCCAATTCTGGTCTCCGCCACACAACCGGATGAGGCGCCGACCGGCTGGTCGCCGGATGGGCGGGCCTTGTATGTTTTTCGTTTTGGCCAGATTCCCGCGAGCGTGGTTCAGCTCGACCTGTCCACCGGGCAAAGGAGGCCGTGGAAGGAACTTGCGCCGGCCGATGCTGCTGGAATTGACACTATCCGCGGCATAACCATATCTGCCGACGCCAAGGCCTACGTGTACGGTTACATTCGGACCCTCTCTGACCTATATCTGGTTGAAGGACTGAAGTGATCCCAAACGAAGCTCAGTCCTGGATAAGCAGAACGCCGACTGAATTATCCCCGTCGGTGCCGAAAGTGTGACCTAGTGGAGTTCCTGAATCGAGGACTCGGCGCCAACGGCTGGCTCTTTTGGCTCTCCGCTTTAAGCCAAAAGTAGGGTGCTTTTCGGAATCGAAAAACCTGCCTTTTTCGGATCGAAATCTCTGTGTACCATTTTGTGTACCACGGGGAGCCCTTTTTGCCGGCAAAGAGCGCCACCAACTTTTTTGGGCACAGAACCCGCTGAATTAGCGGGCTTTGGCGGATGTAGTTGGTAGCGCTACCGGGAATCGAACCCGGGTTTGAAGATTGAGAATCTGTAGGCCGGGAAATTTCTGTTAGAGCTGCCGATTTGTAAGTAACTGAAACCAAATCAATTCGCTTTCGCTAAGAGACGCGCAGGGTCAGTTTGTGAACGCAGGAAATTGTGGCCAGCAACGGTAATTTATGGCTGTTCTGGCCACAAAATGGCCACAGTTTTGGAGGAGACAAATTGGCTAAGAAACCCGCAAACTGAAATGAGATGAGTGAGATAGTAGGCAAGTTGGGACCCGAGTCCGGACCTCTAACGTGTCAATCTTCCTCTCGCGAGTAAATCCAACAACTTAAGAGGCTGCTAGGGACTGCCTAAGCACTTGAAAATGCGCAGTAGCCGAAACGAAACCGGGTTGAAAACCGGGTCCGGATTTACTCAAGGAAAATCTCTCTTAGCTGTCCTCCAGAACATCGGAGGAGATGTGAAAAATTTATGGTTCCTTCAGGAGCGCCGTGACAGGGTCGCGTATGGCAAAGCTAGAAACGAGTGAACTGGAGAAAGTGAAGTGTTTTCTTGAACAGAATGCCAGCAAACTACAAAAGGCAGAGCTAATCGTGCATAGGTCTGCCGGACAATATGTCGTTGAACTGCGTGCCCACAGACGAGATTATTTCTTAAAGTGCTCGTGTGAGTCGATGTGAATGGCCCCGCGCACGAGGACAAAGCGGACATGGTGACCGCAATGATTGCATCGCGGGAATTTGCTGTTGAACAGGAATTCCGAATTCGAACTCGCCCAGCGCATCCGGCGACACGGCGCCTCGCTCGGGGAACTCTTCAGCTTCATCAGCAGCCTGTATTTTCGCGGCAAGCTTGCCTATGCGGAAGCTTTTTCGAATTCGCCGACTGGCTTTCGTGCGACGCTTGTCATGACGACGTCGCGTGGGCTTCTGCCGCCCGAGACCATCATCACGTTGGACGACCTTCTGGAAATGTCTGCGGTTCCAATTGATCCGGGCGATGCTCGATATCGGAAGCCCCTTTGCCGGGATGCGCGTGCGTTGGCTCGCGTGCTACCGGCTGGTTCCCAGATTGTGCTGCTCGGCAGCATCGCTAGCGGTAAATATGTTGATCCGTTGCTCGAAATTTTCGGAGCAAATCTCTTGTTCCCTCAACAATTCGTGGGACGAGGTGATATGAGTCGCGGCGGCCTTGGCAATTGCAATTTTCTTGGGAGCCGCCGCATCGCTTGGGTTCGGACAGCCGGCGAACAACTCCGCGGCAAGCACATACAAGACTAACTGCGTCTCCTGCCACGGCCAGGACGGCCGTGGCAGCGCAGTGGGCAAGAGCTTACACGCCGCGGATTTTCACTCGGCACAAGTTCAACAGCAGTCTGACGCGCAGCTGGCTAACGTCATCGCTGAAGGACGAGGAAATATGCCTGCTTTCGGGACTCGGCTGAGTACGGGCCAAGTCGACGCTTTGGTGAAGTACGTTCGCACTCTGGGTAAAGCCAAATAGTTCTTCGTCTGAGAACGAAATCTTGCTGTTTTCCGGAGTACGTCTGGCTACGCAGCCCGATGCGCGGTGGCTTCGCTGGGCAAGGTGAACTGAAACGTTGCGCCCCGACCGGAGTGTGCGACGGCCCACAAGCGGCCGCCATGCGATTCGATGATGGAACGGCTGATGGGCAATCCCATGCCGGTGCCCTGAGGTTTGGTGGAGAAGAAGGCATTGAAGATTTGCTGCGCCTGTTCTGGCTCTAGTCCCACTCCCGTATCGCCGACCGAGATCAGGAGTTGACGATTGTCGTCTTGCTGCGACTTGATCGTAAGTTCACCTCCAGTGCCCATGTCCTTCATGGCTTCGATGCCATTGAGCATGAGGTTCATCAATACCTGTTGCAATTGCACACGGTCCGCCATGATCTTGGGAAGATCGTTGGCAAGTTCGCCGCGGATCGAAATTGAATATCGGCTCGCCTCACTGCGGAGCAGGACAATCATTTCTCGAATGAGCTCATTTACATCGACCAACTCGCGCTGCAGAGCGCCCTTCTTGAACAGCAAGCTGATGCTGCTAATGATGTCGGCTGCGCGCATTACGTCTTTGACGACTCTGGAGGCTGCTTCGCGCGCCTCTGCCATGTCGGGGTCATCGCGCCCAAGCCACCGCAAACAGGTTTTAGCGTCGGTTACTGCTGCGGAAATCGGCTGCTTGATCTCGTGCGCCAGGGAAGCAGCCAACTCGCCCATCGTGGTCACTCGTGTGACGTGCGCAAGATCAGCCTGTACCTGCCGCAATCTCTCGCGCTCTTCATCCGTCCGCCTGCGTTCGGTCACGTCGATCAAGAAACCCACGAATTCGCCGAGATCGCCGGACGGTTTGAAAACAGGATGACCCACTGCCTGCACGTATCTCGTTGTACCGCCCGGAAGGACCACTCGGTAATGCACGTCGACATCCGTGCCCGCGTGGGTTGCGCTCTCGAAAGCTTCCACGACCAGGGCTCGATCGTCTGGATGAATACGCTGATGAAGTTCTTCGAAGGAAGGTTCCCCCCTATTCGGATCGAAGCCATACAAGCGGGTGTGTTCCTCGGACGAGTGGAGGATCTCTCTCTTCAGGATATTGCCCGCCCAGCTGCCCGTATGGGTGAGCTTCTGCGCTTCCGCTAAATAACCCTCGCTCCTACGCAGCGCCTCCTCTGCCCGCTTGCGCTCGGTGATGTCGCGGACGGCGCCGGAGACAAGCGTACCCTCCTCCGTCTCCAGCGGACTGAGGCTGATCTCCACGGGAAACTCCGCTCCGTCTTTCCGCCGTCCATACAGCTCCAGACCCGCACCCATCGACCGGACCCGAGGCTGGGCGAAGAACCCCATGCGGTGTTCGGGGTGTCGGCCCCGAAACCGTTCCGGCACCAAAATCTCAATCTCCTGCCCCAAGAGCTCTTCCCGCTGATACCCAAACAGCTTCTCCACCTGTGCATTGACCAACACGATCTTCCCTTGCCGATTCATCACGATCATCGCATCCGGAGCGGATTCCAGAAGCCCACGGAATTTTTGCTCGGCTTGCTTGCGCCCGGTGACGTCCAGCACCGCACCAACAAATCCAAAATTGTTCGATTCGTGTCCTTCTACCGCATGAGCCACAATCTCGATATGTTTGACTGAGCCGCTGGGCATCAACAGTCGATGTTCAAAATGAAAATCCCTTCTCTCCTGTTGCACCTGATTGCTGACTTGCTGGACGAGTGCTCTGTCTTCGGGATGCGTTCGTTGTAGTATGAAGTCCAGCGTGGGTTTGTTCGCCTGATCGCATTCAAAGATCCGGTAGGTTTCGTCGGACCAGTAGATTCCCTCTCTGTCCACATTCCAGGCGAAACTGCCGCAGTGGCTCAGTCTCTGCCCTTCAGCTAGATAGGCCTCGCTCCGCCGCAAATCGGCAGTCCTTTGCGCCACCTTCATCTCGAGTTCGTTGCGGGCCTGACGGAGTTCCGCCACCTTCGCGTCGAGCTCGTTGCGCAGACGCGCGTTCTGAAACGCTGCCGCAGCGTGGTTGGCCGCCACGGAAAGCAGCAACTGGTCAATCTCGCTGGGAAAGTCGGCGCGAGCGCACGCCGCAGCGACCAGACCACCCTCGGCATTGACGCCAATGGGAATGACAAAACCGCGGCATGGCTCCGCGCCGCCAAGGTCAGAAACGATTTCCTTACTAGAAAACTGGCCCACGCCGCCCACGTGGATTTGCAGCCATTCGGGGAATCCTTTCCACGCGTCCCCCCGCGTCGCTTCGATTGCGGCGCCCCCTTTGGGATCGCACAAACGCACAAAAGCGAAATCCAGGTGCAGCGATCCGACCAGCACATCGGCAAGCCCGGCGGCAATGATAGGCGCGTTGGGGTGCGTTCTGATCTGCTGGAACTTCCTAGAAGCTTGTTCGCCCTTAGTTGTTCTGATTGCCGACTCAGCATGTCTTCGTTGTGGTGGACGAAAACCAGAACTACGGGCATGTAGTCGGAAACACCGGAGACA
>DASQYT010000092.1:0-4853 GCA_035639075.1 Candidatus Elarobacter sp. | reverse complement strand
TCCGTTGCGCCCAACCGCGGTAATACTCGGCATTGTACCGTCTCAAGAACGCCAACGAGGGATCCGCGGTGTGCTGTTCGTGCGCGGCGTGGAATTTCCCGATCCAGGAAGCGGCCTGGGCCATCCCCCGGGGTTGACGCGACAACCGTTTCCAGACGATGTCACTCAAACGGACGCTGCGATACACGTATTCCAGAAATAGGGAAATATCGCCGGTGTGCGGATCCGTGTGCGCTCCCAGGAACTTCGGTTTGAAATTTGGCAGCGAATGGAGCACACGGCGATACACCTCGGTCTCATAAGGGACATCGCCGCGATGCCCGTAGCACTCGTGGCTTTGCCCCGCCTGATACTTGATAAAGACTCGGCGTTTGCGACCGTCCGGCAACTGACAGGTGACGATTTCATTCGGGAAAGTGCACATGAACGGCGGAAGCGTTCTTCTGAGGATTTTCACCGGACGCCGCTCATGGCGCTCGCGGCCCAAGGCAGCGGTGAGCCGGAGTGTCAGAGTCGGCGAATCAGGGAGCAGCGAGGCCGGAGTTTTCAAGATTTCGCGTCCAGCATTTCGGTTTCGCAAGGCAGCACCGGGACAAGATCTTTAAACCATTGGTCCACTTCGGCCAAGGACTCCCAGGCCCAAGGGGCCTGATCCTGCACGAGCGCGATGGCGGGCCAAATAATGCGATTGGCCAAGCGCGCATACTCGGCGGTCTCGAATAGGAAGTTCAACATTGGCATCGGCGGCAGGCACCAACCTGCGCGCGAGATTTCTGCCCGATACAAGTCCACGACCCAGGGCCGTTCCTGAGGCGGTAAGCGCAAGAGAAAGGTCGAGAGGTCGTAGCTTGCCGGTCCAACAGAAGCATGGTCCCAGTCGATAAGGCGCACGTGGAGCCCATGGGCAGTGGGGATAACAAAAATGTTGATATGCCACAAATCGCCATGCAGCAAAGTCTCCGGGCCACCCCAGGCGTCCAGAGCTTCTGCACGTTGCGGCAGTTCTTGGCGCAGTGTGGACAGCCGCTGGAGCAGGCTGTCGAGTACTGGGGTTTGCTGGGAAGACGGCTGACATGCTTCCAATGCGTAGATAGCGTCGCGCACGTTCGTATCGTAGAAGTGAATACCCAGATCGCAACCGTGAAGCCGAACTTCTCCCAATAGGGGGTTCCGCGCGAACTGTGTGTGAAGCCGTGCTATGAACTTGGTCGCCGCACCCACGCTCTCATGATCGAATCGATGGACATCGAGTCCACAGGGACCGAGGTCGTCATAGACATGCCAGGCACTATTACCGCGGGGCTCTACGACACTCCCCAACAGCGCTGGACCGTTGTCACTCATGCCCACCGCGGGCAACCAGCGTTTCTCTACCAATTCGCTGCGCCGACCGATTTCTGGTTTCAGACGCTTGACGATCAACTGACGAGTTTGACCATTGATGACGAAGTTGAGCCGGAAAACGCGCGAGGCCCGAGGCTGCAGCGTTTGCTCCTCAATCAAACGGCCCTCTGCCTCGTGGCCGCCAAGCAACCGCTGTAGCAACGCTCGCAGTTCGCTCAGGCCAGGCTGATCCCGGCCTTCAAGCACCTTGTCCAGGCCTTCAATCATGTGCAGCTCCGTTGGAAGACGCTTAACGCTTCGACGATGGAGAGTTCATAAGAACGCAGCAGGGCTATGGCCTTAACCAGCTGTGTTGGATCGATGAACTCTTGGCCGACCGTCGCCCAACTCATTTGGTCGACCATGCGGAGAAGGTTGCCGCAGGCGGCGACGGCTTGAATATCGCGCAATTCCAGGCGCGAATACTCACGGTTTAAGATCGAACAGTAGAGGCTGAGGTCTGGACTAGCTACGCGATCAATGAGCTGAGCGAGATCGGCGGCCGGAACACCCCAGCCAGCGAATTCCCAGTCGAACACCAGCAGCACATTGCCGGTGGCGGTGTCGCGGACACGGAGATTTTTGTTGACGAAATCGCCATGCACCAGCGTCCGAGGCATCACGTCGCAGATTTCCTCCAACTCGGCCCACAGCGATTCGACAACGTCGAGGTGCGCTGACACATTGCGGAATATCGCGGCATCCTCGGTCGACATTGCACTACCGTCTAAGTGATGCAGTAACATGGCACGGCAGGCTTGCAACAATCGGAGGTAATGACCGAGTTCGCGGTCCGGAAAGCAGGATCTAAGGCCGGCAGACATGGCGGCCAACTGTGTTTGCGCCAACCAACGGCCTGCGAGGGCGCGATTGTGCGGAAGCTGCGTCGAGTAACGAACACCGCCAGCATCTTCCAGGAAAAGCCAGCAGTACTCCCCCTCCTGCTCTTCGAGCATTCCATAACAGCGCAGTGCGGGCATCCCGGTGAGCGGCAGCAGTTCTTCGTAAATCGTGTGTTCGATACGCGCCGTCGAGACGCGGCACCTCTTGGCGATGACTCTCGCCACCCCCTGCTTGACGTGATTGAGCCGGTAAACTGTGCTGTATCTCCTCTGTTGCAGCACTTCAAGGCTCCCAGGCTCCCAGGAGTCCGATTGGATTTGAAGCCAGGCCTGAACGGCAGGATGCTCCCGCATACCTTCCGTCAAGACTTCGGGGATCGTTCGTTCAGACATGGGCATTGCTCGCTGCGACGGTCGGGGCCGCTGTTTGCGGCGGCTCCCCCTGGGCGGCCCGCTCCGCCGCCGCGAAGAAGTATTGCACCAGAAGCCGCAGGGCGTCTGGAACACCTTTGAAGCCGGGAATGCTGCACATGTCCACAACGTACAGGGTTCCTTCACTTTCGATTATGTCTACGCCATATAGGTCTATACCAAAGGCGCGACCGCAGCTCACGGCAAGTTCACGCAACTCCGGCGTGAGAGCGAAGGGCTCCCCATGTTTTTCTTCTTCCGTCCGGCGTGGAAAGACTTTTTTGACGCCAAAAAGACGCCCTCCGATTGCATAAATCTTTCGGTCGCGGCCGTCGTTCGCGTGGTAGCGCTGTGCAA
The DNA here is from genome assembly GCA_035639075.1 of Candidatus Elarobacter sp. Taxonomy (GTDB): domain Bacteria; phylum Acidobacteriota; class Terriglobia; order Acidiferrales; family UBA7541; genus Acidiferrum. The sequence goes on along the minus strand of DASQYT010000092.1, from coordinate 1,860 downwards.
ACACCGGCTCGCGGCCGCAATTCACCTCGGCGAGTTCGGCAGGGGACCGGATGATGCGAACATGGTGGCCGCCTGCTCCCTGATACGGCTTGATGACGAGCGGCCCCCAATCCAGCAGTCGAACTAGCTGGTCGGGGTGTGATGCAACGTACGTCGCCGGAGTGCGGATGCCTGCAGCCTGGAGGATTCGGGAGGCGATGATTTTGTCGCGCAGCGCGGCAGACACAGGATACGGATTCACGATGGCGGCGCCCAGCTCATGGAGCGCACCCGCCAAGCTGAGAGAAAGACCGCTCGTATGGCGCAGCACATAGAGGTCATGCTCGATTCGAACTTTCGATAGGTCGACCATCCCGTCCACCGGGTGGATGGCGTCGACGAGCGCCCCAGATTCCCCGAGCGCTCGCACAACGTCGGGCATAAAGCTTCTACTCTTCTGCGAGTAATGCGGCAGCAAGAATCCAATGCGCACTTTCCTCATGGCCTACTCTCCATCACTGCGGCCATTTGATTCCTCGCGCTTGGCTCAATGGCAGCAAGCCGTCCCTCTTCGATCCTCACAATGACGTCGCACTGTTTCAAAGCGCTGGGCCTGTGCGTGATAACGAGCGTAGTCCGCCCTTGGGCAAGCCGTTCCATCGCATCCAGGATGAGCATCTCCGTCCGGACATCCACCGAGCTCGTTGGCTCGTCGAGAATCAATATCGGCGCTTCCTTCAAAAATGCACGGGCAATGGAAATGCGCTGGCGTTCACCTCCTGAGAGGCGCATGCCTCGGTCGCCGACGAGCGTCTGATAACCCTCCGGAAGTTTCGAGATGAATTCGTGAGCGTTCGCAGCCTTTGCAGCAGCCACAATTTCAGCTTCGCTTGCGCTGGGCCGCGCATAAGCAATGTTCTCCGCAAGGCTGGTGGAAAACAGGACGGACTCCTGAAGAACGACAGCGAACTGGTTCCGTAAGTCCTTCAATTTGTAATCGCGGAGGTCAACCCCATCAAGCAAGATTTGTCCTTCAGTGGGATCGTAGAAACGAGTCAGCAGATTCACCAGCGTGGTTTTGCCCGCGCCCGTGGTACCTACAATGCCCAGGCACATTCCGGAGTCCACTTCAAATGAAACTTGTTCCAGGGCTGGCCGGCGTTGCCCATACGTGAATGAAACACTCTTGAAAGCAATCCTACCTGTTGCGTGTACCAGTGAGCGTGGATTGGCTTTCTCTTCCACTTCGGGAAGCTCATCGAGCAAGGCGAACGCCCGCTCAATGTTTGCCAAGTAGGACTGGAGAGCTGCGGAGTTCTTGCCCATGGTTTTCAGAGGTTCGTAAAGCTGGGTTACATATCCCATCATCAGCATGAGATCACCGAGCGTGATAGCGCCGGATTGCACCTGCCGGAATCCCACAAGAAGTACCGAAGCTGTTCCAATCGCGGAGGTCAATCCAACCAGAAAGTTGTACTTTCCTTCCGCCAGCGCCAGCTTCAGCCGCGCACGCATGCTTTCGAAGCTGCGCCGGACGAAACGATGCCTTTCGTCTTCCTCTTTTCCAAACGCTTTCACCACGCGCAGCGCCCCAAGAACTTCTTGCACCACGCTCAATGCGGACTTTTCAAGCTTCTTCACCTCGCGCGAGCCGCGACGCAGGCGGCGCCGATAGACCTTTGAAATCAAAAAAAGGACGGGTGAGATTACCAAGGCGACCACAGCAAGTTGCCAATCGATTTTCATCGTGACATACAGCATTCCCAGCAGCGTAAAAGCGGAACTGATGAGCGGAATGAAGCGTTCAGCCACGATGGTTTGAACTGCAGCCGCATCATATTGAACGTTGTACAGCGATTCAGCGGTTCCCTTAACGTCGTG
>DASQYT010000091.1:0-4677 GCA_035639075.1 Candidatus Elarobacter sp. | reverse complement strand
AACCTATACGAACGTGACTGCCCAAGGATTCGGGAGGATCACCGCGATCCTTGTTAGAGAGGGCGACCACGTCAAGAAGGGCGACAAGTTGCTGCTGCAAGAAAACGTCCAGGCAAATGCGGATGTGCAAGCGCAGTCAGCGGCCGTTAATTCGATGGAATCCGGCGTGGAGGCTGCGGGAGCCAGTTACAAGGCTGCCCAAGCGGACCTGACCACGCAGCAAGCTAACCTCGAGAAAGCCAAGCTGGATTACGACCGCGGACAAGGTCTTTACAAGGACGGCTTGATTCCCAAGCAGGACTTCGATCAACGGAAAACGGCCTATGATGCGGCAACGGCTACGGTCGAATCGGCGCGCGCGCGTGTACTGTCCCTGAAGGCGCAATTGGAGCAGACGCGGTCGCAGGTGAATCAGGGCCGGGCGGTCGGGTTGCGTTTGAAGGACGTTTTGCAAAAGACAACGTACACCTCTCCGATCAATGGGATCGTGAGCTATTTGCCGGAGCGCGTGGGCGACTATGTTGTGCCCGGCATTCAGAATTCGAATGGCAGCTTCCTGATGACGCTTTCGGACATGTCCGTCGTGACGGCGGAAGTGAAAGTTGACGAGACAGACATCGTCAACGTAAAAATGGGTCAGGAAGCCGACGTGACGATCGACGCGGTGCCTGGGAAGATTTTCAAGGGCAAAGTAACCGAGATCGGGTCACAAGCCGTGCTGCGCAGTTCCGGACTCACCACCACGCAGACCACGACGAGTACGCAGGAAGCGAAGGATTTCAAAGTCGTCGTGACGCTGGCCAATCCCCCGGAGAATCTGCGGCCCGGTTTGTCGACCACCGCCAAGATCAAGACGGCGGAAAAGAAGAACGTAGTTGCGATTCCTATCCAGGCACTGGCGGTGCGAACGCGCAAGGATTTGGAAGAAGCGGCCAAGAATGCAAAGAAACAGAGCAGTTCCAGCGTGACACTGGCCGCGCCGCCACCCCCGGCGCCAGGCGATCCCAAAAAGGATGAAGTACAGGGCGTATTCGTAGTCAACGGAACTAAGGCGGTGTTTCTGCCCGTCGAGACCGGTATTGCCGGCGTGACCGATATTGAAATCACCAAGGGATTGAAAGCAGGCGATGAGATCGTCGTGGGCAGCTACAAAGCGCTGCGCACCCTGAAGCCGGAGGCTCAGGTGAAGGTGGACAACAGCGCACCGAAGAAGCAGGAAGATCAACAGAGCTGACGCGCAGCCAAGGACGAGGAGATTCGAATGCCTGTCGAGACACCAGCCGCAGATTCTTACCGGGAAGACCTGGTCAATTCCGGCCTAGTAATCAAGACCGAAGCGCTAGCCAAAGTATACGAAATGGGCGCTGAGCAGGTGCACGCGCTACGCGGTGTGGATGTGGAGATCCGCAAGGGCGAATATGTGGCCATCATGGGGCCGTCCGGGTCGGGCAAATCCACGCTGATGAATTTGATCGGCTGCCTCGATTCGCCGAGCTCCGGAAAGTATTGGCTGGCGGGTAGACTCGTGAGCGAGCTGGATGATGATGAGCTCGCATACATTCGTAACAAAGAGATTGGCTTCGTGTTTCAGACTTTCAATCTATTGCCACGCGCGACAGCGCTGCACAACGTCGAATTGCCCCTGATCTACAACGGTACCCCGGCGGAAGAACGCATTGAAAAAGCGAAAAAAGCTCTGGAGCGCGTGGACCTGATGGACCGGATGAACCACAAGCCGAATGAGCTTTCCGGCGGCCAAAGGCAGCGCGTGGCCGTTGCGCGCGCGTTGGTCAACTCCCCGTCAATCGTCCTGGCGGACGAGCCGACCGGAAACCTCGATTCGAAAACCGGCGAAGAGATCATGACGCTCTTTGAGAACCTGTACCGGCAAGGGAATACCATCATTCTTGTGACGCACGAACACGACATTGCGCAACATGCGCACCGCATTATCCACATCCGTGACGGCAAGATCGCTTCCGATGAAGCGGTCGTCAAGAAATAAGCAGACAATTCGGCTCTTGTACTCCACCGAAAACTGAACAAAGTATTTTCACCGGCGAAGAGAAAGCCGCTCGCGCATGGGTGTCTTTGACTGCGTTGAGATGCATCCGGAGCAGAAAGGAAGAGCCGAATGGCGACCGATACGGCAGTAGGAGCACAATCTAAGAGCGAGGACGTGCTGAGTCTTGTCGCAGACAAGGCGCGAAGTTACGTTCGAGGCGCGGGTGAACGCAGGGTGGGGCCTTCCGAAGCTGCCGTCGTTGCTCTTGCCGAACTCCACGAACCTTTCCCGCTTTCACCCTGCGACCCAATGGCCGTAATAAAAAGGCTCGACGAGATTGGCTCGGCAGCGACCGTGGCAACGACCGGCGGGCGTTACTTCGGTTTTGTGAATGGCGGAATGGTGCCCGCAGCGCTGGCCGCCAATTGGCTTGCGGGAGCGTGGAACCAGAATGCGGCATTGCGCGTGATGTCTCCAATCGCGGCGGAATTGGAGGAAGTTGTTCTGCGCTGGATTTGTGAGGCACTTGGATTACCACCGGAGTGCTCAGGAGGCCTGGTTACCTGCGCAACCACGGCTAATTTTACGGCGCTCGTCGCGGCACGTCATGCGCTCTTGGCGCGTTCGGGATGGGATGTCGTGGCTGACGGGATGTTTGGCGCTCCGCCGATCGAGGTGGTCGTGGGCGGGGAAGTGCATGCGTCCATGCTTAAAGCATTGAGTCTGGCGGGATTTGGAAGGAAACGCGTGACCATTGTCGAGGCCGATGGCCAGGGACGAATGCGTGCCGACAAATTGCCGCGCCTATCGGACCAAACGATTGTGTGCATACAGGCGGGCAATGTGAATACGGGAGCATTCGATCCTGCGGTAGAAGTCTGCAAAGCGGCTCGAGAACAAGGCGCCTGGGTGCACGTGGATGGCGCGTTCGGATTGTGGGCCAGAATCTCGCCCAAGTACGAACACTTGACGCAGGGATTCGATCAAGCCGACTCTTGGGCCACCGACGCGCATAAGTGGCCCAATGTCGGCTATGACAGCGGGATCGCCATCGTCAGAGATGGAACTGCGCTGCGTGCCTCGATGGGAATCACAGCGGCGTATCTCGAGCCTGGTTTACTCCGCGAGCCCATGCATCACACGCCGGAAGCCTCGAGGCGCGCGCGGGGCGTGGAGTCATGGGCGGCGTTGAAATCTCTCGGCCGCTCGGGACTACGTGCGCTAATTGAGCGAACGTGCGCCCACGCACAACGGTTTGCTCAAGGGTTGAAAGAGAGCGGTTTCAAGGTGCTGAATGACGTGGTGATCAACCAGGTGCTAGTGTCCTTTGGCCGCCCCGAAGTGACGCGAGAAGTGATTCGGCGCATCCAGGAGGACGGAACTTGCTGGTGTGGGGGAACAGTGTGGCAAGGAAAGACCGCGATGCGGATCAGCATATCGTCCTGGGCGACCACGGAGACGGATGTGGAACGCAGTCTACAGGCCATTATCCGCATCGCGAACGACTGCCGTTCTGTGTAGATTGCCGCAAGAGTACAAGCCGCACGATATCCCGGAATTGTCCGAACAATCTAACGGCTGGGCGCCACGCCTGGATTCTCAAATTCGGCCAGAGTTTGCACCGGGCTCAGATAGGTGCGCGAGAGCCGGTCGTGCCAAGCGAGCTCGTCCTCGTCCCACATCACCCAAAGGAAGCCCAGGAAAAAAGTCCCGGCAGAGAGCATGTAGCCGGCACTGCGCAGCAGCATTTGCCGGGGCGTGGGCGGTTCCCCAGAGAAGCTGACGACCTGCAATCCTCGCAGCATCATTCCCGGGGTTGTGCCACCGAAGGTGGTGAAAAGCGCGAAATACTGCAGATAGACAATGGCGAAAGTCGCGACGTACACCGCGGCGCTCAGCTTGCTCAGAGTGAATTGGCCGCCGAGAGAGCCGAAGAGCATCAGGAATCCACCATAGGCGAAGAGCAGGCAGAAGAGATCGAGCAATCCCGCGAGGCGTCTATCGTCAAGCGAAGCCAGCGGATGAAGACCGGGCAATGATTTTCTTTGGTCTTCCGCCACATGGGTTTGCGAGCCAGTTCCTGAATCGGGGGGTAAGGAAACATCAATCACCATTCGCGATTCTTCGGGTGTGCTCTTATTCGAAGAGCGGCCGATGGCGATCGTAAATGAAAAATCGTCCTCAACGGGCGCCGACGGGTCCGCAACTACGGCGGTACTATGCGGCCGTGTCTTGCCGGAATAGTCATCGAAAGAGAATCGAGATTGAGCTTCGTTTGGCACAAGCTTTCTCCGCCGCGTGCGATAAGTTTCGAGACGTTGTGAGAGTTCGCCACGCCAGCCAGCGTCTTTTTGTCCGGAATCATACAAAACGGCAGGAGGCCGGTTGAATTGATCGACGCCGTCGACGCCAATATTCGCATTCGACGCGAGATCCACTCTTGTGGAGATGTCCGAGGATTCTTCCCAGACGGAAGGGCCCACGGAAAAGGACGAATCGCAAAAATTACAGGCGCGTACGCCCGACGGCAATACTGCGCCACACTGCGAGCAAGTTTTAGTCACCGGTTAGTTTTGCGCTGCGGACGCTTCCACTCCGGTGAGGAGGGAACATCTCAAGAATACCATTATCTTGAAATGTCAATCAGAAAAATAGGCAGATGGTAGCGAAAG
>DASQYT010000090.1:0-5107 GCA_035639075.1 Candidatus Elarobacter sp. | reverse complement strand
AGCTGTGTGATTACTGCTTTAAAGGCAATGAATCCTTGCAAGCAGGACATTAACCCTATCGCGGTCATATCAAAGATCTACCACAAGTCAGGTCACCACAATGGAAATTGATGGTAAACGAATCCTAATTGAGGGCAAAATTCCGCGGATTGCCAGGCTGGAGCAGGAATGGTGCGAGGACGTCGAGGATCCCAAAACATTGGTGAACGAGCTGGGGAAGACCGAACCGAGGGCGGATATCCTGACTTTTACGCAACGTTTGCCGCATGTAGAACCCAAATACGCGTATCAGATGGAACTCGATTCCATGGCGGCCCTTCCGATAAAGAGCTATTCCTTTTGGTGGGAGAAACAAATTGAGCGAAAAGCCCGAAACAAGGTCCGCAAAGCTCAAAAGAACGGCGTTATCGTAAAGCCGGCTACATTTGACGATCGCTTCATTCAGGGAATGACATCGATCTTCAACGAGACTCCCATTCGTCAGGGACGGCGTTACTTGCATTATGGAAAGGATTTCGAGACTGTAAAACGCGAGTTTGGGCGCTTCTTGTTCCGAGAGGAACTTTTCGGCGCATACCTGGGCAACGAGTTGGTGGGCTTCATTTTTCTTGCCGACGCAGGCGGATACATCTATCTGGGTCAGATCATCTCGAAAATAGCTCATCGCGATCTCGCCCCCAATAATCTGCTTTTGGCCAAGGCGGTGGAACGCTGTGCTGAAAAAGCCGTGCCATATCTTGTGTATGCGCTTTGGCTTGACGACAGTCTTGGCAACTTCAAACGAAGCAATGGTTTTCAAAGGTTTGACCTTCCCAGGTATTTCGTGCCTCTAACAGGTAAAGGAAAACTGGCCTTGAAGGTCGGGCTTCACCGCGGTTGGAAGGAGGCTGTTCCAAAGCACCTTAGAAAACCGCTGAAGAGACTGAGAAGACGTTGGTACGCTTTGCGCTGGCGATCGGCCACGAATGCAAACTTTAGCTGACGCGAAAGATAATGAGATCTTTTGCACGCCCTGTAGGAAGCTCTAATGCTCGGACTCGATCGCGACGGAAACTCGAGTGTTAACTGAGATTCCAAGTCACCGTGAAAACTGAACATACGCCGACCATGCTACGCATTTTGCTGTTAGCGCCTGATTGTGATCCGGAGCGCGTCAGCATCCCTTTTGTCAGCTACTGTCATGCGGCAGCGCTCGCCCAACTCCATGAGGTCACCTTGGTCGCAGGAGCGCCCGTTGAAGGCGCTCTGCGCCGTGCCAAGGCGCCATTCCGCGGCATAGAGGTGGTCCGGATGCCATTGCTCGAGCGCCTCTATGCCTGGAGTTTGCGCAGGATCTTCAAATACAACTATGACACTCAGGCATTGACTGCTTTCGGCTATCCTTTTGCAATTGCCTTTGAATGGCGTGCCTGGCGACAGTTGCGGCAACGTATTTTGGCGGGCGAGTTCGACGTCGTCCTTCGCCTTCTGCCGATGACGGCAGTGCTGCCGAGTCCTTTCGCGTTCTTCCTGCGCAAAGGGCCTATACCCTTCGTGCTCGGACCGCTCCAAGGTGGTTTGGGGAGCGCGCCCGGCTTTAGCCAGCCGGACAAGCGGGAATGGATCTTTCGCGTCAGGAGTCTGTACCGGTTTCTGCCTTTTGCCCGGTCCACCTATCGCCACGCGGCAGCGATCATCGCTGCTGTGTCCCACATCCGCACCCAGTTTGCCGCCTATAGCGATAAGTTGTTCTTTATTCCGGAGAATGGCATTGCTCGGTCCCTGTGTGTCGCTGACGCGCGCCGTCCTGAGCCCGGCGCCAAACTTGAGCTGATCTTCGTGGGCGGCTTGGTTCGCCGAAAAGCTTGCTACCTCGGTCTGCGCGCGGCTACCCCCCTTTTGCGAAGTGGTTTGGCTCACTTCACGCTTATCGGCGATGGCCCAGAGCGGAGCAGCCTTGAGCAGCTTGCGAGAGATCTTGGGATCACGAACGCTGTCTCCTTTTGTGGCTGGCTTAGCCATGAGGAAGTGCTCAACCGTTTGCGAAGCGCAGATGTGGTGGTGCTTCCAGCCATTCGCGAGGGCGGTGGAGGCGTAGTGTTTGAAGCTCTCGCGAGTGGCGCCGTGCCTGTGATCCTAGACTGGGGCGGGCCCGGGGATATCGTGCACCCAGAAGTTGGTTACAAGGTCCCCCCCAGCAACGAGGAAGAGGTGGTATTACAGATGGAAAGGATTCTAAGCGAGCTCGCGGACAATCGGGACCTTGTGTATCGGCTACGACAGCAAGGCCTGTCTTACGCCCGGGAATGCTTGACTTGGGATGCGAAGGCGCAAGCCACAACTCAGGTCCTGAATTGGGTTGTGCGGCGAGGTCCAAAACCAGACCTTCCCTGGTCGAAGATGGCGCGGGTAAAGTGTGTGAATGATGTTGAGAACGCTAGCCCAGAACGCCACTACGAAGCGGGCGAGACTGTTCTGCGGCCGGGCACTGCTAACGGCTCCCCATCGCAAGATGCGGGCATGCCACGACGCTCCAGGCGCATGGAGCGTTCTTCCACGTAGCGTGCCCCACGAGCGTTTTACTGGAGCTTGTGCAACACTTTCTAGCACGTTCATGAGAATCTAGAGACACTCAGGAGGAAATTTGGATATCGACCAACGCAACAAGGTAATCGTCGTCATCGGAACACGGCCTGAAGCGATCAAGTTGGCGCCCGTAGTGCTGGAATTAGAGAGGCATCGGGCGCATTTCGAGACGCAAATCTGCGTCACGGGACAGCACCGCGAGATGCTCGACCAGATGCTACAGGTCTTCGGCCTGCGACCGGACCACGACCTAGGCGTGATGAAGGACGGACAAGACCTTTCTGGCGTGACAACGGCATGCCTGACGGGACTTGATCGGGTCCTGCGGCAGGAACGCCCGGCCGTGGTGCTTGTGCAGGGGGACACGACCACGACCTTTGCCGCCTCGCTCGCTGCGTACTACCATCACATCCCGGTTGGGCACATTGAAGCCGGCCTGCGCACGGGGAAGAAGTACGATCCATTTCCCGAAGAGATCAACCGCCGCCTCACGACTCACCTTTCGGATTTTCATTTCGCTCCCACGGAAGTCGCGCGGCGGAACTTACTCTTGGAAGGGGTCAGGCCGGAAAGCATATCGGTAACTGGAAATACGGTCATCGATGCTCTGTTGCTCACACAGGCACGCTTGGCCGAAGAACCGAGACTGGCAGTCGATTACCTGGGATCAACGGATGGGTTGCGGATCATCCTAGTGACCGCTCATCGGAGAGAGAGTTTCGGTCTACCATTTCGGCGGATCTGCGAGGCAATTCGAGCCATTGCTGAGCGCCGACGTGATGTGCTGGTCGTTTATCCTGTTCATCTCAACCCGAATGTGCAGGCTCCCGTGCGCGAAATTCTCGACGGGGTGCCCAACGTCAAGCTGCTCGCGCCGCTTGACTACGTCTCCTTCGTCGCCTGCATGCAGCGCGCCTACATCTTGCTCACCGACTCCGGAGGGATTCAGGAAGAAGGGCCCTCGCTGCGCAAGCCGGTTCTTGTGATGCGCGAAACTTCAGAACGCCCCGAAGCAATCGCTGCCGGCACCGCCTGCCTCACGGGCACGGACCCAGAGGCGATTGTCGGAACGGTTAGTTCGCTCCTTGACGACCCGGCTCGCTACAAGCAGATGACTAGCCGCCCCAATCCCTACGGCGATGGTGATGCTGCCGAGCGAATCGTCCAGTTCCTCATCAGTCGGATGACAAGCCTGCCATCCCCAGCGGTATCGCCTACCGAGGGCGTCGTCTATGCCTGAAAAACTTTTAGCGATGCGGGGTTTAGTGCACAAGATCTACGGCGGCTTGCGCATAGTCCGGGTGTGCAGCGATTGGCCAAAGTGGTTCCATGAGTACTTTACCAACCCAAATGACGGCAGGCTCGACTGCTATAGGATGCGGTGCGGAACGCGGCTGCATACCCGTCGCAACCGTTGCGACTTCCACATGATCGACGAGATCTGGGGCTACCGTAAGTACGACTACTTTGGGTACCGCGTTCAGCAGGGTGATATAGTGGTGGACATCGGCGGAAACATTGGGGCTTTCGCCACGTACGCGGCGGCGGTGTGCCGGGCATCGCGGGTCCTCGTATTCGAGCCATTCCCGGAGAACTTCGCCATGCTTACCCGCAATGTTGAGGAGAACGGGCTCCAGATGGTGACCTGCGTCAACGAGGCCGTCTATGGGGTTCGCGGACAACTGCCGTTCCATGTCCATTCTACAGACTCGGGTTCGCACAGTCTTGCGACTCTCGCGATCGAACAAAAATCTGGAACGTCGATCGAGGTTCAGTGCTGCACTCTTGCAGACGTCTTCGATCGGTTCGATCTCGACCGGATCGACTACCTGAAAATGGACTGTGAGGGAGCAGAGTACGATATCCTCGATGCATCCGCAGCTCCATTGCTGAGGCGGGTGCGACGGATCTCAATGGAATACCACCAACACCAGTTCGGTAGCCCCGGTGACCTTGAAACACTCCTTCGAGACAATGGCTTCGAAGTGCGCAGGTTCGGCGGCCACCGAATATACGCCAGCAGGCTGCAGTGAGTCGACAGCGGCGCGGCATCGTGCTATTCAACTATTAAACGCGCTTTGGCTTCCTCGGGAAAAGCGACCCTCGAAGATTTAAACTCGCTTTCTTCCGGTCTTCGAAATCACTTCCGTAATGTTTACAAGTGTGCCGACGAAAATTGTAGTGAGCGAGCACCTGACAGAATGGCAGATTCGCTAGCTGTGAGGACATTGCGAAAGCAGAGCAGACTGAGTAAAATAAAAAGTTTAGGACAGGTGGCTGAGTGGTTTAAGGCAGCAGCTCGCAAGGGCTGTTATACGGCGCAAGTCGTATCGGAGGTTCGAATCCTTCCCCTGTCCGCCAAATCTGAATATTGCGCGAAGCCAAAAAAGGCAAACGTTGCCCTTCTCTCTCAACAATCAACCATCAACCGTTAACTTCAAATGCCTGGCATCGTTGGAATAATCAGTCAAAGGCCATCGGAGCAGTATGATGCTCTGGTGAAGTCCATGGTTAATTGCCTAATGCATGAGCCGTTTTATAC
>DASQYT010000089.1:0-7631 GCA_035639075.1 Candidatus Elarobacter sp. | reverse complement strand
TCCGTCCCTTTCTTCACGTGTGGAGATTAGTTCTATGAACCGCAAGCTCATCCTGATTCTTGTTGCTGCTTCCGCCGTTCTGACAGCCACTGGCCTTTATGCCGGATGGTTCCGGCGAGACACAACCATGCAAGGTTCCGGTACTGTCGAAGCCAGGAATATCCGCGTCGGGTCCAAGATCGGCGGCCGCATCGACAAAGTGCTGGTTCGCGAAGGCGATTCCGTGGAGCCGGGGCAGGTCTTGATCACATTTGACGACAAGGAATTGCAAGCTTCCCTCGAGCAGTCCCGCGCCAACGCGGAAAAAGCCCGGCGCGGCTACCGTCCTGAAGAAATCGATGAGGCCCGCGCCACCGCGGCGCAAGCCAAAGCCGACTTCGAGTTGAAAAGGAACGGCTATCGCCAGGAAGATATCGCCTCTGCGCAAGCAGAACTAGACCGCGCGAAAGCCGATGAAATGCGCACGCACCTCGATTTCGACCGCTACGAAGCGCTCGCGAAAAAGGACCTCGTCTCCAAGCAACAGCGCGATACCGCCGAAGCGAACTGGAAAGTGGCCGTCGCCCAGCAAGAGAGCGCGCGTCATAAGCTCGATGAGCTGCAGCGCGGCTACCGTCCCGAGGAAATCGCCTCCGCCGAAGCGCATTACCAGCAGGCGCAAGCCAGCCTGGAAAAACTCGAGCGCGGCAACCGTCGCGAAGACGTCGAGGTCGCCAAAGCCGCCTATGCCTACGACCAAGCTCGATTCCGTGAGCGACAGGTCACCGCGCCCTCAGCCGCCACTGTGGAAGTTCTGGATGTCCGACCGGGCGACCTTATCGCTCCTAATACGCCGGTCGCCACTCTATTGGAAAAGGATCAGGTCTACGTTCGCATCTACATTCCGGAAACCGAAATTGGCCGAGTCAAGGTTGGCCAAAAAGCCGAAGTTCGCGTCGATTCTTTTCCGCACACTGCTTTCGATGGCGTCGTCGAGCAGATCAATCAGCAAGCTGAATTCCTGCCGCGCAATGTGCAGACCCGCGAAGAGCGCGTTCACCAAGTCATTGGCATAAAAATTCGTGTCAATGATCCCGCCGGCCGCGTCCTTGCCGGCATGGCCGCGGATGTGAAACTGAAAGCGGAGAATTGAAGCCGTGGATACGGCTCCGCAAACGAACGGCGAACCTGCCATCTCTGCCGAGCATCTCATGCGCCGCTTCGGCAACTTTACTGCGGTCAACGATGTCAGCTTCCGCGTCCAGAGAGGCGAAATCTTCGGTTTCCTCGGCCCCAATGGCAGCGGAAAAACGACGGTCATCAAAATGCTCACCGGCCTTTTGCCGCTCAGTGGCGGCCAGGCTTACGTCGAAGGGCTCGATGTCCGCACCGATTCTGAAGCTGTCCGCGAGCGAATCGGCTACATGTCGCAGAATTTCAGCCTGTACTACGATCTGACCGTCACGGAGAATTTGCAGTTCTATGGCCGCATTTACAGCCTCGAGCCCGCGCGCCTCAAGCGCCGCTTTGAAGAGATTGTCCAGCTCAACGGCCTCGAGCCTTATTTGAATCACCTGGCCTCGCAACTTTCCGGCGGCTGGAAGCAGCGTCTAGCCCTCGGTTGCGCCATGCTGCACGAGCCGAAACTCCTCTTCCTCGATGAGCCCACTGCCGGCATCGACCCCGTCGCGCGCCGCCAGCTCTGGGATCTGCTCTTCGAACTTTCGGGGCATGGCATCACGTTCTTTGTCACCACACACTATATGGATGAAGCCGAGCGCTGCAGCCACGTCGCGTACATTTATTACGGCAAACTGATCGCCGATGGAACGCCCAATTCGCTCCGCGAGCTTCCTGACGTCCAGCCGCACGGCACACTGCGCGTCGAAATCACCACGCCCGAAGTCACGCGCGCGCTGCGTTTCGCGCGTCACCTCCCGGGCATCCGCAGCGCCACGATTTTCGGACAATCCATCCATGCGCTCATCGAAGATCGCTTCAATCTCGACGATCTCCGCGAACAGCTCTTGAAGAACGGCATCGCCGTCGCCGAAATTCGCCCGCTCGCTCCCAGCCTCGAAGACGTCTTCGTCGAGCTCACTTACAAACACCAAGCCATGCTGGAGGCCGCGCGTGCGTAACTTCTTCCGTGGTTTCGGCGCCGTCTTTTACAAGGAAGTGCTGCACGTTCGCCGCGACCCCGCGACGCTTTTTTTCTCGCTCGTCATTCCGCTGTTGCAAATGGTGGTGCTCGGTTTCGGTATTGACACCAACATCCGCCAAATCAATACCATCGTTTTCAACGCTGACGGCCGCCGCGAGAGCCGCGAGCTTCTCGATCGCCTGAGAAATTCCGACACGTTTCACATCATTCGCTACGTCGAAAATGACGGCGACCTCAACGACGCCATCATCGCCGGTAAAGCACGCGTGGGCGTCAAGATTCCCGCAGACTATTCGGACCGCCTCCTCCACAACATGAGCGCGCAGGTGCTCGTCCTCATTGACGGCTCGGACTCTTCCGTCGCGGGCCAAGCCATCAATGTCACTACCGCCATCGGCCTCGACGAATCGCTTCACCGAGTTCTCCAGGACCGTGCCAGCTTTGCCGTCGATATGCGTCCCAAGATGCTCTTCAATCCGGATTCCCGTTCCCCAAATTTCTTCTTGCCGGGCCTGACCGCCATTCTGCTTCTCAATGTCACGACGTTCTTGACAGCTTTTTCCATTGTCCGCGAAAAAGAGCGCGGCACCCTCGAACAACTATTCGTCACTCCCGTCCGCCCCATGGGCTTGCTCTTCGGCAAGCTTCTCCCTTATCTCGTCATTGGTTTTTCCGAGCTCTGCCTGATTCTCACCTTCATGCGATTTGTCTTTCAGGTTCCCATCCACGGCAACGTTTTAGTTCTTGCGTTTCTCTCCCTGCCCTATCTTTTTGTTTCTCTTTCCATCGGCATCCTCGTTTCCAGCAAAGCCAATTCGCAGTCGGAGGCCATCCAGCTCGCTTTCCTCACCTTTCTTCCCAGTATCTTCTTTTCGGGCTACATCTTTCCGCGCGAGACCATGCCCGTCTTCTTCTACGTCATCAGCTATTTCATTCCCGCAAGCTATTACATCAACATCACCCGCGGCATCATCCTGCGCGGCGCTGGACTCTCTCATCTTTGGCTCGACGGCCTGGCCCTCTACGCCATGGGCTCCATCCTTCTTCTTATCGCCGCCCGTCGTTTCCAAAACAAAGTCATCATGGCTTAATGGGCCCCCATCAGGTTTTCTCAGGAGTTGGGTTTGCGCTTTTCACCTGATTGCGAAAAGCGCCCGTGCCTTCTATATCCTCTCCGTGTCTTCAAGAAACGGGGTGTTCAAGAGAGCCGCAAGGCCTGCCACACCCTCGTTTCTTGTGGGCTCTAGCCCTCCTCGTCCTCAGTGTCTGCCGGCCAGGGTGGAAAGGCATGGCTAAGGCGGCGCTGCGCAAGATCGCATGCTGAAGTCAGATTCGTGTTTGGCTCGTCTGCGCGCGGCGGCAGCCGAACACGGGAGATTGTGTTCGTTTTCTTGCAATAGCCAGAATTCAGCCAACTAGATGGAAGGAGCCATATTCATGAGAAGGCCAGTACTCGCGATCCTCTTTGCAGATGTCCTGCTGCTCGCCCTTGTTCCGCTGCTGCTTCAACTTGGCCCCGCCAGTCAATTTCATGTCATGGCGCAAAGTTCATTTCCTGATCCGGCTAACGAGCACGCCTGTCCCAGCCAGACAGGCGCGGGCGGCGGCGCCGAAGCAATTCCCGCCTTTGTCGGCTCGGGCAGTGACGGCTTCAGCCCCAATCAAAGCTTGTGCTTGCCTCAATTGGCTCCTGTTCCGACTGGCTTGAGCCCCCTCGCTTTCATCGTGCAAGGCTTGGAGCCCGGTGACCGTGTCGACTCCCAGGGAACGATTTATGTTGAATCGATCCGCGGCGTGCCCGGCGGTGTGGATCTTTGGCGGTGGTCTCAGCCCATTGAAGGTGCGCCCAACGCCAACGGAACTTTGCCGTTCAAATATGAAGGCCAACCCGACAATTGCGGCATCTTTGGATTGACGGGCGGCGGGTGCGTCAACAACGTGGGCAGCCCCACAAATCTTGGCCTAGCACCCGGCGGAGGCGATGCCGACATCGCTGTGAATGCGCCTGACCCCAATAATTCCGCCATCCCCAACGTCGCCCTAACAAGCTTGGCCCTCGTTCCTGGCGTGACCGCCACTAACTCCAGGAATCGCGGCGACACCTTCTTCACTCCCCCAAACGTGCTCTCAGCACAGGTCCCGGGGGATGACCGCATGTGGAACGACGCACCTGATGATCCTTCCACTGTTTATATGAGCTACCACGACGTGACCACTTTCAACATCGAAGTGCAACGCTCCAACAATGGCGGACTTACTTACTTGGCCGGTGCCGGCGAAGCTATCGACGCCGCCACTTTCCCTGCCGCAGGCAGCCTGTTGCCAACGAGCAGCGCAAACGTCGCCGCCCAGATCAAAGTCGACCGCAACACCAGCTCCTGCCCGAGCAAGGGAAATCTCTACATCGCTTTTGTGGCGCCCGATAGTGTGACCGAAAACATGGCCTCCGGACCGCTCCGCAGCGTGTACGTTGCCGTGTCCACGGACGCCGGCCTCGATGCTCCGACCATCACCTTCACTGACCACAAGGTCTTCGCCGGCCCTGCCGGCGCCGCCAACATCTTCCCGGCGCTTGCCGTCGACAACTTCGGCAACGTCTATACCGTCTGGTCAGACAACCAAAATATCTTTCTCTCTTCGTCTTCTGACCTCGGAAACACCTGGACATCTCCGGTGCGCGTCAACCGGGACGGCACGGTTGGCAAGTCCAACGTGTTCCCGTGGATCGCTGCCGATGCCTACGGCCACGTGGTCGTCACCTGGCTGGGATCTAGCCTCCCTGGCAACTCCAACGATGTTGCCGCCATGCAGCCGGCGTGCGCCAATGGCACGACGAATTGCTGGGCGCAGTGGAGCGTCTACATGGCGGAATCCCTCAATGGCAACGCTGCGATACCGTCCTTTACCCAGCACACGGCCAGCGATCATTTCATTCACGCTGGAACCGTATGCACCAACGGCACTGGCTGCTCCAACGGCGACAGCCGCGCCCTCGCGGATTTCTTCCAGGTGGCTCTAGACACGCAGCACCGCGCCAACATCGCGTTCTCCGATGACCACCTCGCCAGTCCACTTTGCTCGCAACAGAGTCCGGGGCACTGCGCGAACAACGATCCTCAAACGTTCCGCGTGGCTGTGCCGTATTTCACTTATCAGCTCAAGCCCACTAAGCACATCGTGACCACCGGCGTTTGTGCCAGGTAGCGAGACAAGTCCGAATCAAGCCGGAGGTCTTTCCGTAGACAGCTCGGCCCCTGAACTCATTCACGATGTTCAGGGGCCGCTTCCATTTCAATCTCATCCGGGCGTGAGCCATCGTTCAGCGCTTTTGTCTTTTGCGGCGGCGCAGCGTATCCTGCTCGATTATTCTGGAAGGAAGAGGATATTCCGTGTCCTGCCCGATCTGCGATAGACGCAAACCCGCCCGCTTCTGCCCTGCCAAAGGCGAAAAAATCTGCGCGGTCTGCTGTGGCACCGAGCGCGAAGTCACCATTGACTGCCCGTCCGATTGTTCGTATCTCATCGCCGCCCACCGCTACGAAGACGGCCATCAGCGCTCCTTGCCCGCGGATACTCCATTGCTCGATGAAAAAATCCCGCAGGATATCGTCTACACTCACCAGCAACTCATGGCCGCGCTGGCCTTCTCCATCGCCAAGTTCTGCGCTGTCCAGCCCGCTGCCGTGGACACCGACGTCCTCGCCGCTCTCCAGTCGCTTGCCCAAACCTACAAAACGCTGAGCACCGGCATCATCTACGAAAAACTGCCGGACGCACCATTGCCGCGCGAACTCTATGCCGCACTTGTCGCCTATATTTCCGAAGTCAGGAAACAGCAATCCGAGAGGGCAAGTTCCGCCCTCTTCAAAGACACTGAGATATTTTACTTGCTGGTTTTTCTTTACCGCATGGGCTTGCTGCGCACGAACGGCCGCCCGCGTTCGCGCCGCTTCATCGAATTCCTCCGCGGCCAGTTCCCGCAATCCCCCGAACTCCAGCGCGAGGAATCCCGCATCATCGTTCCCTAGCAGTTTTTTGTGGCACAGCCCTCTTGGGTGTGCGCCTTCTAGTGCAACTATCCCGTCGCACACGCTTGTGTTCGTTCCATCGTTTGTGCCGCCGCATCCCAGCCTAAAGACAACTGCGAGCAAGTCGCAGCGCGTTTGTTTTCCACCCACGGCCGTGATTGAAATCCATATTTTTCGCGGATTCGCGCCACGCGCTCCGAGGCTTTGCGCCGGTACTCTTCCGGAGCGTAGCCATTTTTCGCAAACCACTGTTCGTATTGCTTCGCCAGGCGTGGAAACTTCTCTCGCACAAATGGCAGAAACTGCTTCGCCGAAGAAGGCATCAAGAACAACACACCCGAAAAAAACCACTGCGCGCCGGCTTCCCGCGCCGCCTCGGCCACGGCTTCCAAGTCCCCCTCGCGGTCGGTAATTCCAGGGATCAGCGGTGAAGCGGATACGCCTACGGACAGCCCGGCCTCGCGCAATTGCTTCACCGCCGCCAGCCGCAAATCCGGCCGTGGCGCCCGTGGCTCCAGCAGGCGGGTCAATCCTGCGCGCAAGGTCGTAATCGTTATGTCGATTCTCAGGTTTGACCGCTCCGCAATGTGCTGCAGCACATCAATGTCCTGCACAATCTGGTTCGACTTGGTGATAATGGAAATGCTCATGCCTTCGCGCTTCGCAAGTTCTTCCAGGCATGCCCGTGTCACTCCATACTCCCGCTCCGCCGGCTGATACGGATCTGTCGCCGTTCCAATGGCAACATGGTCCGGCCGCTCCCCGCTCGACGCTTCCGATTCATACGAATATTTATGCGCTACATCCCAAGCCAGCAGCGGCGCCGCGTCCTTCTTCACGTAAATCTTTTTCTCAAACTCAGCGCTATCCAACTCCATGTATTCATGCGTGTACCGCGCGTAGCAATACTTGCAGGCAAACTCGCATCCTCTATACGGGTTGATCGTCCATTCAAACGGCACGCGGTTTGAATCGCAACGGTTCAAGATGGACTTCACCGGCAGCACAAAATATTCCGGCTTTTCCGCGGACCTCCGCCGCGTCTCGGCGGGAGGGGAAGATGCTGCGAGGCGGGCGATGCCAACCAACCGCGCGTTAGCGCGTTCAGGTGGTGCCGCGGCATCATTTCGGACCGGACCCTTTTCGCGGTTTTGGTTTCCGCTATGGGTCGTGGACGCCGGGGGGCAATCCGTCGTCTCTCGATCTGAAATGCTGCCGCGTCGGTCCTCTGTCCGGGCAGGACTTTGGACCACTTGCTTTGGGCTTATGGCCTCAGGGCACTCAGGAAAGAGTCCTGCTGTGGTTGGTGAAACGTGGCAGCGTCGAGTCCGAAAACTTGGCGCCGTTGGGGAGTGAACTGGAGGCATAGCCCACCTCTAAGCACAGGTCGAATTATTTCGCTTTTTATTCGCTTAGTCAAGCAAAATATTTCGCTTTTTATTCGTCTAAGCTCCTCTGGC
>DASQYT010000088.1:0-4296 GCA_035639075.1 Candidatus Elarobacter sp. | reverse complement strand
GGCCGCCATACGTTCCTTGGTCGCGACCTCCTGCTCCAGGCGGCGAAGATCAGTGAGGTCCTGGAAGTTGAAAACGTAGCCGTCGCGCCCCGAATCGCGAGAGCGCAGCGGCGAAATACTAATGCCCAGATAGCGGACATCCCCAGAGGGCGTGCGAAAGTCAATCTCCTTGCGGAGGGAGAGTCTCTCGCTATTCTCGTAATGGCCGGGGAGCCAGAAATCGTCGTTGAGCTGCTGCAGCTTCATGCCGCGCACTTCCGCAAAGCGATGTCCGAGGATTTCTTCACCGGTGCGATTCAGCAGTAGGACGCGTCCGGCAAGATCCGTGGTAATCAGGCCGCCGCGCATGGAGTGAATGATGTCTTCGGTAAAGTCCTGGAGACTGAGCAGTTCCTCGCGCTTTTCCTCAAGCTCGACGCCCTTTTTCCGAAGAGACTGGGCGAGCAGACTGGCCAAGTAGGCCACAGCCAGAAACCCAAGGAGATTCATGACCAGCCAGGTACGAAGGCTCTCCGCTGTCGGCAGGCTGGAGAAAGTTCGCGGGATTCTTTGGGCGTATGCCAGCACAATCATTTCCGCAAGGATCAGAAAACAAGTGGCGGCAGTTAGAAACGCGATACGCCGTGAGAATAGAATGCTCGCGACGATAATCACCAGCAGATAGAGGGAGATGAAATAGCTTTCCTGCAAGCCGGTGGAATAGACGAGCAGCGAAATCATCAGCACATCGCTGGCGACTTGCAGCCCGCCATGCCACTGGGCCTGCGGGAGCCAGCGCAAAAGAATGAGGTGGAGGATTCCGAGGGTAATCCAGAAGACGATCAGCGGCAGAAAGAAACGGTTGGTGCTGAAGCCGGGAATGTATTGAGGCCAGACGACGCCTACGGTCAGGATGAGGGTGATCGTCAACAGACGAACACGCGTCAACCAGTCCAGCCATTCCCGTGTTGCAAAGCTCTTATCCATTGCACGCCCGCGCCATTATCCGGGCATCCCCGAGTCCTGGCAGGAAGTAGAGGACAGGGTGTTTCCCCTGTCCTCCATTAGCAGAATAACGCCGTCCGGGCGAAAACGGACTAGTGATTAGCCAGCTTGCCGATGAGCGAGAACAGCGGCAAGTACATGGAGATGACCACGCCGCCGACAACCAGGCCGAGGAATACGATCATGATCGGCTCGAGAGCGGTCAGAAGGTCTTTCACTGCCGCGTCCACTTCTTCCTCGTAGAAGTCAGCGATTTTCTGAAGCATGGCATCCATTGCGCCGGTCTGTTCGCCGACGGCAATCATCTGCGTGACCATGCCGGGAAACACTTCGGATTCTTTGAGAGGCTCGGTGAGCGACTTGCCTTCCTCGAGGGATTTTCTCACCTTCTGCAAAGCCCTCTCGACGACCGCGTTGCCCGCCGTCTTTGCCGTGATGTCCAAACCTTCCAGGATGGGCACGCCGCTGGAGATCAAAGTGCCGAGCGTTCGCGTAAACCGGGCCACGGCAATCTTTCTCATCAGCATGCCAAGAACTGGAAGCTTCAGGACAATGGTATCAAGCACGAAACGGCCTTGGGGAGTGCCATACCAGACCTTCAAACCGAAGATGCTGCCCGCCATAGCCACAACGATGAGGAAGCCAAAAATGCTGCCGACGAAGTTGCTCATCGCAATGACGATTTTAGTGGGCAGCGGCAAGTCCACGCCAAGGCCGGCAAACAAGGTGGCGAAAATCGGCACAACTTTCCACAGCAACAAGGTAATAACGCTGCCAGCCACGGTCAAGACGCCCACCGGATATACTAGGGCGGACTTGACGGCGCGTTGCAGCTTGACGTTCTTTTCAATGTAGGTCGAGAGGCGTTGCAAAATGGTATCCAGAATACCGCCGGTCTCGCCCGCCTCCACCATGTTCACGTACAAAGCGTCAAAAGCCTTCGGCGAACTGCGCATCGCGGCGGAAAGCGTTGCGCCGCCTTCGACCTGGCCACGTGTCCCCGCCAGGATTTTTTGAAAGAACTTGTTCTCTTGCTGACCTGCAAGAATCTCCAGACACTGAACGAGCGGTAGACCGGCATCGATCATGACCGAGAACTGACGCGTGAAAATCGCCAGCTCTTTAGCACTGACGCCTCCGCCAAAGGTAGGAATGTTGAATTCTTTCCCCTTCTCGGTCATTTTCGTCGCAGTAATCTGCTGACGCTTCAGCAGGCTCGTCAGTTCGGTCTTATTCGAGGCGGTCATCACCCCGCTGACGCTGCCGCCCGAGCGGCTAGTTCCTTGATATTTATAGTCCGGCATTTTCGTGCCTCCTCAGTCTTTCAATTTCTTGGGCATATGGCCTTTCAGCCAATTTCGTTTCTCCTAGCGTTTCGTGACTACCGGGGCCTTGTTCCCGCTTCCAGGTGACGAAACGCCGCGGTTGATCATGTCCTGCAATTCATCGGGATTCGAAGAACGCGAGAGCGCCATATCCAGAGTGATCATTTTCTGGAAGTACGCGTTCGCCAATCCCTGATTAAAAGTTTGCATCCCCGTCTGGCCCGTACCGGTCTGCATCGCGGAATAGATCTGGTGAATTTTGTCTTCGCGGACCAGGTTGCGAATAGCCGGCGTCGGTATGAGCACTTCCATAATCATGGCGCGGCCGCGTCCATCGGCGCGCGGTAAAAGCGCCTGACAGAGAATGCCTTCCATCACCATGGAAAGCTGCGCGCGAATCTGCGGCTGCTGGTGCGAAGGAAAAACGTCAATAATACGATTGATGGTGGAAGACGCTGAATTGGTGTGCAGCGTGGCAAAAGTCAAGTGGCCGGTTTCCGCGATCCGAAGCGCCGACTCAATCGTTTCGAGGTCGCGCATTTCGCCGATGAGCACCACGTCGGGATCTTCACGGAGCGCCGCGCGAAGCGAATTCGCGAAAGAATGCGTATCGGCGTGGACTTCGCGCTGATTCACAAGGCACTTCTTATGATTGTGAAGAAATTCGATGGGATCCTCGATGGTGATCATATGCTCTTCGCGTTCGCTGTTAATCTTGTCCAGCATGGCGGCGAGAGTGGTGGACTTACCGGAGCCCGTCGGCCCGGTTACGAGGACGAGCCCGCGCGGCTTGTCGCACAACCCCTTCACAACAAGCGGCAATCCGAGAGCATCGAAGCCCTTGATTTCCCACGGAATCGTACGGAAGACGGCGCCTACGGCTCCCCGCTGATTGAAAACGTTGCCGCGGAACCGCGCAAGGTTTTTCAAACCGAAGGAAAAGTCCAGTTCCAAATTCTCTTCGAAGCGGTGCTTTTGCGCGTCCGTTAATACGCTATAAGCAAGAGACTTGGTATCCGCGGCGGTGAGCGGTGGCATGTCGAGCGGCCGCAGGCGGCCATGAACGCGCACACGCGGCGCACTGTTCGTCGTGATGTGAAGGTCGCTGCCTCCCATCTCGATCATCTTCTTCAGCAATTCACTTAGCGTGATCCCAGGCATTATTCACCCTCAATCCTATAAAACCGTTTCGCGCAGGACTTCTTCCATGGTCGTCTGTCCCGCGGCCACTTTGATTAACCCGCTCCGCCGGAGCGTGATCATTCCCTGTTCGATCGCTTTCTTCTTCAGCTCCAGCGCCGAAGCACCGACAAGAATCAATTCGCGCAGCTCATCATTAACTTCCATGACCTCGTAGAGACCTGTGCGGCCCTTGTAGCCACGCTTGTTGCAAGTAGTACAGCCCTTGCCATGGTAAATCTTGGTGGTCTTGACCTCTTCGGGCGTATAGCCAGCATCGATCAATGCCTGCTGTGGAACTTCCAGCTCTTCCTTACAGTTCGAACAAATCCGGCGGACGAGACGCTGGGCACAGATCAGATTTACGGACGTGGCAACGAGAAAGGGTTCGATGCCCATATTCATCAAGCGGCTGATGGTCGAAGGCGCGTCATTGGTGTGCAGAGTCGATAGCACCAAGTGGCCCGTAAGCGCAGCCTTGACTCCAATTTCAGCCGTTTCAAAGTCACGAATCTCGCCGACCAGAATAATGTTGGGGTCCTGACGAAGGAAAGCTCGCAGCGCGGCCGCAAAGTTCAGCCCGATCTGCTCCTTCATCTGCACCTGGTTGATGCCCGCCAATTGGAATTCGACCGGGTCTTCCGCGGTCATAATGTTGGTGTCAACGGTGTTGAGCGTTGCAACGGAGGAATAAAGAGTGTTCGTTTTGCCCGATCCCGTCGGACCGGTTACCAGCACCATACCGTAAGGCTTCAATATGTTGCGTTCGAACTTCTTCAGCGACTCCGGTTCAAATCCGAGCTTGGTC
>DASQYT010000087.1:0-20693 GCA_035639075.1 Candidatus Elarobacter sp. | reverse complement strand
TGTCGGCTAACGTTTCACTCCTGTACGATTTTAGGAGTTTGAATTGAAGGGCCAAGATGGAAACCCACATCAAAAAGCTGCTGCCGCGTTTCGTGCGGGGCCTTCTTTTTCACCTTCCGACATGCGGGAATCGCGCATGCGGGTGCGCTGCGTTGCTAGGCCCGATGAAATCCTCAGGCGTGCCTAAGGGATAGGTTCGATTCCCGTCTCCCACCCCAGCATGTAAAGCACTTACCGCACTCGCAAATCCACTCCAGATCGATCACTGAGAATCGGGTTTCACCTCAAGGTTTACGGAGGCTCGCAAATCTGCTCTGTAGTTACAAGACGTCTTTACTCGTCGTTATCTGACTGGCGCGCCTAAACCCGCGACAGCCGGATGCCGACCATTTGCAAGGATGGCTTGGTTCGTGGTCACAAAAGCGTTTGTCGGTACTAAGCCCGACGACCGAACCGATATCTTCCGGTTCCCCACGCACTCGATGCTGGATTGGAACTTCGTACCTCAAAGCTTCCTTTTAGCGCGACGTCGGCCGAAGACGTCCCAATCATAACGTCGAAAGTGCCGGGAACGACCTTCCACTGCAAGTCCTGGTCGAGCAGTTGGAGCTCTTCCGGTCCCAGAGTAAAGTTCACAGTTTTCTTCTGGCCGGGGTCGAGCTGGACTCTTTCAAATCCGCGTAATTGTTTCACTGGAGTTGCTACCGGCGTAAAGTGCTCGCGAAGGTACAGCTGAACAGTTTCGATTCCAGCGCGCTTGCCCGTGTTCTCAACATCAACGCTGACCTGTATTTTCCCATCACTGTTGATTGCCGATGGCTCTGTGCGCAAATTGCTATACCGAAAACTTGTATAACTCAAGCCGTAGCCGAACGGATGTAGAGGCGTTGCACGCATGTCTACATAACCTCTTGTGTTAGTCCAGCCGCCTTTGATCCAGTACGCCTTCGACAACGGATAACTATAGTAAACGGGCAGCTGGCCGACGCTGCGAGGAATGGTGATCGCCAGACGTCCGCTTGGGTTGTAGTCGCCAAAGAGGACATCAGCAATCGCTTCTGCTCCACGCTCGCCGGGCTGCCAAGCCTCAACGATCGCCGGGACATGTTCTGAAGCCCAACGGATTGAGAGAGGGCGGCCATTGATTAGTATCAGCACTGTTGGCGTGCCGGTCGCCCGGATAGCTTTGAGGAGGTCCTCTTGCACCCCTGTTAAATCGAGGCTGGCGACATCGTAGCCTTCACCGTCGGTAGGCGCAGGCCGATGTTTTGCTTCGTCGCCTTCTCTTCTGGACTGTTCGCCGAGGACCACGATAGCTACATCCGTGTTTTTCGCTGCCTGCACCGCTTTCTCAAAACCGCTTTTGTTCTGGTCGTTCACGGCGCATCCTCCCGCGTAAAACACGCGGGTCGCCGGCGAGACCTTCGCTTTAATTCCGTCCAGAACCGAGTCCACGTGTTGAAGAACGACCTGGGCGGAGTAGTCGCCGAACAGATTCGAAGCACTGTTCGCATTTGGACCGATAACAGCGATCGATTTCACGTCCTTTTTAAGCGGAAGAACATTATTCTCATTCTTGAGAAGCACGATTCCTTCGCGAGCAGCGTTCAGGGCTAGCTGTTGGTGTTCCTTCGAATGAACGATTTGCTTCGCGTGAGCCACGTCAACATACGGGTGCTCGAATAATCCAAGACGGAATTTGAGTTCCAGCATGCGCCGCACGGCGCGATCAATGAGCTCCATCGGAACCCGGCCCTCTTTGACATTCTCGATGAGCGGCCTCATGTACGCAGGTTCATAAGTGATGTTGATATCTACTCCGGCTTTGAGGGCCAGAGCACCCGCTTCTTTTTGCGTGGGCACGATACCTTCATAGATAAGCGTGCCGAAGCCCTCGCCCTCACTGACGACAATTCCCCTAAAGCCGAGTTCGTCGCGCAAGACGTCGTTCATCCACTTCTTCGATCCGTGGGCCGGCATATCTTCAATTTCGGGGTATCCGGCCATCACCCCAAGCGCGTCATTCTTCGTGATGCCTGCCGCCCATGGAGGAAGTATGTCTCGCCGAAGCATTCGATCCGACAGGGTAACCGCGCCGCGTTCTAGGCCGCTTAGAGGTTCGCTCTGAGTTGGAAAATCGGTAAGCAGTGCGACGGCCTTATCAGGCGCGCTGATGTCCTTGCCTTGCGTGCCCCGGACAATAGCTTCGGCGATGCGAGACATAAGATAAGTATCTTCTGTGTAGCCTTCTTCATTGCGCCCCATCCTTGGATCACGATCCAGTTCGAGAACCAAAGTCGAAAGCACATGAATGCCGACAGCCCGCGACTCACGTGCAGCAGCCGCATAGATCTGCTCCACGAGCGGCATATCGAAACTGCTGCCAATGGCAAGTCCCTCGGGGAAAACTGTCGCTCCGGAAAACATGCCGCCGTGGGTGCCTTCTTCATCTTCCAAAAGAGGAATCTTCAACCGCGTCTTAGTAAGCGCGATTTTTTGAAGCTCATTGAAGTACTCGGCTTGCTGCTCAGCTCCTTCGTGGAGAATCGTGTCCGCAAGAGTAAAGAAACCAGCACCGGGACCGATTTCATTGGTGTAAGTTCCCGCCGCGAAGCGCTTGCACGCCTGCATTTTTTCGGGAATGGTTTTTCCCAACTGGTCCACATACACGCAGGGCAGATTGAGCTGGCCAACTTTTTCTTCCAAGGTCATCCCGCTTAGCAGGTCCTCCACGCGACGCTCGATGGGCTGCTGTGGATCGAGGTAAATGGGATTTGACTCCGTGCGAATACTGCCTGGAAAAATTAGTGCGGTCAGGACTAGAAGCAGCGTTAATAGTCTTTTGAGACGTGTCGCGACTTCAGGCTGGGGATTGCGATCGCGCAAAGCACTCATGGAACTGGCCTGAGATTCTGGCATCAGATCTCCCTCCCAGAGTAAACTTTGGACCATGTACAACCTTCTGCTTCGGCGTCAACTAATTCATATCCGGCGCATCTCTGAGCTTGCCAAGCATTTGGTAAACGCGGACCAACGCCTGTCTTAGCATCCGCTCGCCAGCTCCAACTTCCACATAAGTGTTCGAATCTCCGGCGCCATATCCACCCTGAGCCGCCGCCTCAATTGTCGGAAAATAGTCGAAGTAGCCATTGGTGTAGCCGAGGAAGAAGGCCTCCGGCACCGGACAACGGTCTTTCCAGTTGATCTGAAAGTTGACGAAAGGCTCACCCGGCATTCCTATCAGCGCAATCCGACTGTTGAGCAACACGGTCGTAACGTGAAGATCCAAATGATCGGGTGGGGGGTCTTGGCCGATGAGGTCAGCATGATCTTCGAAGACATGCGGGCCATACGTCTTCAAGAGGCCTTCGCGAAATTTCTTTGCAGGCCAGCGTAGCTGGAAACGCATTACATCGTCTGCAAACCCAATTGCTGGATCAGCAGCTGAATCAGTGTGGATCCCCTTCGCAACCCGTACAGTTTCTTCGCCGAGTTGGCGCCCGGTCCAATCACGCTTAGCGATGGCATCATCGGAAAGAAGCGTCGTGGCGTAGTAAGGATTAATATCGCCATCAGCCCCTTGAAGAAAGAAACAGAGGGGCGCCCGGTCGAATGCTTTCTCCACCGTCTCTGTCATGACCGCAACGAAATCCGCAGAGTAATTAATATTGTCGGACCCAAGCACGACAGGGTGACAGGCGTAATTTACAAGTATCGCCAGGGGTTTTCCTTCCGCGTCGTCAACTCGCAAGACGGAAATCGTAGGATCGAGGGGCGCGGTGGGCTGCTTGCCGGGGTTTGTCCACAGCATCTTCACCGCACCGTCGGGTTGCACTTGGCGACGGTTGTATCCGATATAGACTTCGCCTCGCCCGGTGCCAAGGCGAGCGTTAACCAAATGGCGGCTGGCCTCAACAACGGCAGCTGAGATTTTTTTGATTGCGATGTTCTCCCACGCTTGCAGTTCGCCGCCGGCTTCTTGATCGAGGACGTTAGGTCCGGAATGCGTGTGCGATGCCGTCAGAACGAGAAACGAGACTCCGGCGGAGGCCTTAAGCTGCTGGCGTAATTGAGCGAGTTCAGATTCGCGGAACGTCCTGCCCAGATCAAGAGTCACCAAGGCAAGGCGCTTTTCACCAGCGTCCAGTACTAACACGCGCGCATAAAGAGGATCAAGGGTCCCTGTAGAAAGCTTGTTGTCGTTGATGCGGTCGAGAAACCCATACATCGGCAGGCCAGGAGGAGGACTGATATCGGCCTTGGCCACCCCAGCCCTTAATGCAGCAGCCTCACACTCGAGCGTATTCATTCCCAGTAGTAACACGATAACCACCGCGTGCACTAGGATAGAAAAAGCATCTATGGCTCTTCGCGGGATATCCTCACGTGTTGTCAGACAAGTCTCGCCAAATTCCTTCACTTCGCGAAATCCTCGGGCAGCTCGTGTAGGCGGCCGAGCATCCAGTTAAGCCGGGTGATGCCGGTGTCGATCATTCGGTCTCCAGCTCCAACCTCAACCCAAGTGGCAGGGTTAGCTGCCCCATACCCGCCTAAAGTGGCACTACGGATAGTGGGAAAGTAACCGTTATAGCCATTCGCATATCCGATCAGCAATGCATCACGCACCGGAGATCGCTGCCGCCAGGCGATTTGATATTCGACGAAAGGTTCACCGGGCATGGAGAGAATCGCGATTCCCCTATTAATGAGGACGGTTGTTACCGAAAGCTGAATGTTGTCTAACTTCGGTGCAAATGGATCCGAACTTGTGGCGCCGAACACGGCAATCGTGGCGTCGCGCCACTTCTGTGGATCCCAACGCATGCCAACGCTGACCAAATCTTCCGAGAATTGTAAGTCGGCATTGGAATCTGGTTTTGTGTGAATCTCCTCAGCGATCTTCGCGGCTTCTCGACCTAGCATGCGACCGGCTTGGTCCCGCATGACAATGGCGTCCTGCTCAAGCGGCGTAACGGCGAAATATGGATTTATGTCCCCCGGCGCGCCTTGCAGGAAGAAGCAGAGAGGTTTGCCAGCAAATGCTTGCTCGACAGTTCGAGCCGTGGCTCCCGGAAAATCGGCCGAATACTGAAGGTTATCGCTGCCGAATATCACGGGATGGCAGGCATAATTCACCAAGATCGCCAGCGGCTGGCCATCAGTCCTGTCGATCCGCAAGACTGAAACCGTTCCATCCACTGGCGCCGTGGGAATTTCAGTGAGATTGCGCTCAAACCAAGTTACTGTTCCATCCGGGTTGACGCGGAGCCGGTTATGACCGATGAATGCGACTCCGTACCCAACCCCGATCTGAGCATCGCTCAGGTTCCTGCGGGCTTCGGCTACAGCATTTGCAATTTTCTCAAGAGCGGCAGTTTCCCATGCCGGCTTCCCCCTAGGATAATCGTCCTGAATTACAGGTCCGGAATGGGTGTGCGTTGCAGTGAGAATCAAAAAAGAGACCTCCTTTTGAGTTGCATTGCGGAGCCACTGAAGTGAAGCCGGTCCGAACGGCCTGCCAAGATCAAGATTGACCAGCGCGAGGCTTCGACTGCCCGCTTCAAGAACCAGAACACGTGCATAGAGCGGGTCGAGGGTACCGGTTGCCGGGTTCTCACGATTGCTGTAGCCCCACAAATTAGCGCCGTGTGCAGGAGTAATGTCAACCTTCGACACTGCTGCCCGGAGCGCCACACTCCAGCAAGCCGCGCTTGAGGCGAGCACTGTACCTAAGAGGAAACATCCAGTTTTTAACCGGCGAGAACTTCGGCTGTTGGGCATCGCACACCTATTTGGCCGAACAATATTACTGTCTCGCGATGTGGATTGCCACAGAATGATCAAGCGTCTCCTGAGCCGAGTGGCAGCGGCAGGCGAATCTACTTTCTCCTCCGCGCGGAAGAGAGCACAAAGCTTAAACGCTTTGGCGTGGAGGCCTAGGCCACATGCTAGAATGTGCGGCGTGAACCGCCGGAAAAACCTCCAGGTTCTTTTCCGACTGGGGCTTTGTTCCTTGTCGCCCTTTCCTGTTCTGCTGAACGCAGGTACTGGCAAGGAGAATGCGTACTTTCCAAACTATGTTGACGTTGCAAGCCTGGCGGGCCTAACCGCGAAAACAGTTGTTGCGGGCCACGAGAGCAAGGACTTTCTTGTCTCTACTACTGGTGGCGGAATCGCCCTTTTCGACTATGACAATGACGGATGGCTCGACATATTCGTTGTCAATAGCTGGGGATTCAGCGGTTTCCCAAAGGATAAGGAGCCGATAAATCACCTCTACAAAAACAATCGTGACGGCACATTCACGGACGTGACTGCAAAAGCCAATCTTGTGCGCTCTGGCTGGGGGCAAGGCGTATGCGTTGGCGACTACAACAACGATGGCTTTATGGATTTGTTTGTCACCTACTACGGCAAGAACGTGCTGTATCGCAACAACGGAGACGGAACTTTCACGGATGTGACCCGCGGATCGGGACTGCTCCAAGCCGAGGATCACTGGAACTCAGGCGCCGCCTTTCTCG
Source organism: Candidatus Elarobacter sp. (assembly GCA_035639075.1). Lineage (GTDB taxonomy): Bacteria > Acidobacteriota > Terriglobia > Acidiferrales > UBA7541 > Acidiferrum. The sequence continues at coordinate 14,169 of DASQYT010000087.1, read as the reverse complement.
ATTACGATCGCGACGGGCACCTGGATCTCATTGTCAGTAATTATGTCGGCTACGATTCCGGTCTAGCATTGTACGAATCAGATCCGTCCCTGGTAGGCGTGCAATCGCCTGTGTTGTACGGGCCAAAAGGATTACAAGGTTCCAAGAACATTCTCTATCACAACGATGGCGACGGGACCTTCACTGATATATCCAAGGCCGCGGGAATTGCGAATTGCGAGCCTACTTATGGTTTTACCCCTTGCGTTGCCGACTATGACAACGATGGCTGGCCCGATGTTTACGTCGCGAATGATTCGACACCGAGTTTGCTGTTCAAAAACAATCACAACGGGACTTTTACTGAAGTAGGACTGCTCGCGGGGGTGGCAGTTGACGAAAACGGAGGAATGCAGGGCGGGATGGGTGTGGATGCGGGCGACTATGACGGCGATGGCCTTCTCGACATACTAAAGACCAACTTTTCCGATCAGACAACGTCCCTCTACCACAACCGTGGGAATGGCTTTTTTAACGATCGTACCTTCCAAGCCGGCTTGAGCGGGCAGACTTCATCGGTAAAGTGGGGTACCGCTTTTGTTGATTTCGACAATGACGGTCAACCCGATATTTTCATTGCCACAGGTGGGATTTATCCTCCGGGCCTGAGTGGGAAACGCCCGAAGGCGAAAGAGGAAGAAGGCAAGAAGATTCTGTACCGTAACATCGGAAACGGCCGCTTTGAGGACATCTCTGAAGGGAGCGGAGCTGGGTTGCTGCTTCCACGTTGTAGCCGGGGGGCCGCCTTTGGTGATATCTTCCGTACCGGCCAAATTGATGTAGTAATCAATAATTTGAATGATCCTCCGACTTTGCTTCGGAACCTGTCGCCTTCGGTGAACTCATGGCTGCTTGTGAGACTAGTCGGAACGCACACCAATCGCGCTGCGGTCGGATCGAGAGTAGTTCTGGAAGCCGAAGGCCGGCAGCAAATTCAAGAGGTGCGCAGCGGTGGAAGCTTTTGCTCACAGAGTGATTTGCGGTTGCATTTCGGCCTCGGCCGTGCGCGCGAAGCGTCTCGCGTGACAGTCAAATGGTTGGGCGGTGGGCAGGAGACATTGGAACGGGTGCCTGCCAATCGTCTAGTTGTGATCCAAGAAGGAAAAGGGATTGTTGAGCAGGAAAAGTTTTGAACTGGTTTTGTCGAGTTGTTCTGGTCGTTGTTCTTGATGTATTACTCGCGACAGCTCCGTGTGCCCAGGTTGCAAGCCAAGGAAAGCTGCCCAGCGCGCCAAAGCCGTACGATAGAGCCTTCGATCTACTGCAGGCCGGAAAACCTAACGATGCACTGGCGGAATTGGACACCGCCTTGACCACCGAACCGGATGATCCCGCATTGAACAATCTGCGAGGACTCGTTACCGCTCAGCTCGGCCGTAAGGCCGAAGCCGAAGCCAGTTTCAGGAAAGTTATTCGCCTGCTGCCTCATGCGGCGATGGGCTACAACAATCTTGCCGCGCTGCTTTGGGAACACGGGAACAACGGGGAAGCTGCCAGCCTGTTCCGTCAGGCCATCCAGCAGGAGCCACACAACTTCACGGCCTCAGTAGGACTGGGTACCATTCTGTCGGAGACCCGAGAGTACGAAAAGGCTGTGCCGTACCTCCAAAGAGCATGGTCGAGTCGTCCCGGGGATTTCCAAGCCGGCTATGAGTTGGCCCGAAGCCTGAGCGAGCTGAAACGGCCGTTTGAAGCTCATAACATTCTCACGAAGTTAACAGTTCCTCAAGATGATGCGACGGCAGCAAAGTTTTACGTCCTCTCGGCCAGAGTCGCTGAAGAGCTCGGGGATAATCAAGGTGCAACCGGCAATTATCGTCGTGCGTACGAGCTGAGTCCGCAATCATTCGAGATCTACTTAGCTCTCGCGCGCAGCACCCTCGCGAAACGAGACACGTCGTGGACAGAACTGGCTGTCGCGCCCACAAGCCTCTCGGCGGAGCAGCACTTCGCTCTCGGATTGATGTTTGCGTCTGCCGGCGCTTATCCCATGGCGGTCTCGCATTTTGAGAGAACGCTACAGCTCGAACCAACAAGCAATTCAGCGATCTACAACCTGGCCTTGGCCTATAAAGGAGCAGGTAATCCACAGGCAGCGCTCGACCTGCTCCAGCGCAAGGTCGAAGTACAGCCGAACGCTGAACTCTGTGACCTGCTGGCATCACTGGAAGAGGAGGCAGGGCTCTATGTGCAAGCCGTCCGCCACTACCAGCGGGCTGTGGAATTGGACTCCACGAAAGAACAATATTATTTCGACCTCGGTGCGGAGTACCTTCTTCATCTCACGTTCGATGCAGCAATTGAAGCCTTTCGGCTTGGCTCGCAGAAATTTCCAGCATTTGCGCGGCTATATGTGGGGAGGGGGCTGGCCCACTTCGCTCTTCGGCAGTACGCTGACGCGGCTGACGCATTTCTGAGTGCACTGGAAACTGACCCGTCATCGCCTGATGCTTTTCTCGCGTGGAATGACTTACCACAGTTTGTGCCAGCCGCGGAATGGGGGAAGATACAGCCCCGACTGCAACGTTTGGCAGAGCGTTATCCAGAGAATTCCCAAATTGTGCTTTGTTACGGCGCGGCACTCTTGCATGAAGCCATGACTTCGGGTCGGGCAGACAGTCTCGATGGTGCGCAATCGCTTCTCGAGAAAGCCGTCCGTCTGAACCCTCGGCTCGCTTTAGCGCACCTCGAATTAGGCAATCTCTACGCTGAACGCAAGCAGGACAGTAATGCGATTGCCAGGTTTCGAGAAGCAATCCGTTTGGATCCGAACTCCGAAATGGCCCACTATAAGCTGGCGCAGATTTATCGAAACATGAACAATTTGGAATTGGCTGGGCAAGAATTGAGCCTCTATCAGAAATTGTCGCGGAATCATCGCGATCAAATGGCGCAAACCCGAAGTACGATCAGGCAATTTGTGCTGGCAAAACCCACCGCCGATACTGCTGCCGTAGAAAGTAAGCGGCAATAAGTACCGGAGGTTGCTTTACAAAGCTCTGTCGCATTGAATCCGCAAAAGTAGGCTGGAGAAGCCAATGAATAGAATCGCCTTGAAATGCAGCGGCTGGCACGGTTTCGTGGTTCTTCTTGCGATTTGCATTTCTGCTCCGGGCTCGCTGAGAGCGGAGGACGCGAGAAAACCGCTTCCCGATCACGTTCCTCCCAAGCGTTCCTCGCAAATTCAGGATGGTTTCGGCATTAACTCGGATCTTCCACGCGGACCATATCTGCCCTGGAACCGCTGGTGGTGGACACGGATGTTCGACGCAGGTTTCAAGTGGATCCGCATTGGTCAGTACGAGAACAGCTCGGACCGCACTAGTTGGGACTGGATTGAACAGCAACGCGGCGTGTACTCAAGCTCTCCGGAGTTGGAGGATGCCGTAGATTCGCTCGTCGATAACGGCGTAAACATTCAACTGCAGTTGCTCTACGGGAATCCCATGTACACGGCCGCAGCCGGCAAGCTGCCCGATAAGATCACTCCTGAACCAGGCTCGTTTCATAATGCTGACCGGAGTCTTTATTCAGTTTTCTGGCCTCCGAAAACACCCGAGCAGATTGCGGCATTCAACCGCTACGTGAAATGGATGGTCGATCACTTCCGCGATCGCATCCACTACTGGGCGTTGTGGAACGAGGAGGACATTAATTATTGGAACCCTGCGCCCAGTCCCGAAGACTATGGAACGCTTCTCAAGTCATTTGTGCACGTTGTGCGTCAGTCAGATGACAGCGCCAAAGTTATATACGGCGGGCAGGCAGACCCTTCACGGGATTTCACCAAGCGTGCGCTTGATCGCTGCGAGTGTGCCTCGGGAATTGATGTTTATGCGTATCACACCTACCCCGGTTACGGTCAAAATCTGAATCCAGAGGCTATGGACTACGGAGCTTACCTGACAGAATCGCCCAGGCTCTTGCGGGAATTGGTCCGTAATTACCCCGGAGTACGGTCTGATATTCAGTTCTTCGACGATGAATTCAACTCGATTCCATCTTGGAAAGGATCGGACGAATCGGTTCAGGCCAAATACGTTCCACGCGGCCTGGTGTACAACCTGGCGGCAGGGGTCAAAACGTTCGTGTGGCTCTTAGCTGCAGGAACTGATGGAAACGAGTATGACGACTTCGGACTGATTCACGGGCTGACATTCCAGGACGTGGATTTCACACCCCGGCCGGTGTTTTTCGCACTTCAAAACACCAATGCGCTATTCTCCGACTCGCACTTCGATCCGGCGATCGAAATCAAAGGTCCGGACCTGCCCGCGCTTCGTCGTCAGACGGGATTCCCTTTTGTGTCCTTCGGCTTCCGCTCGCGATCGGGGAAAGCGATCGTGGCGTACTGGCTGGCCGCCCACAGTCTCCCGGGAGGCGTGTTTCCACCCTTGTACGCGGATCTCTCATTGAAGAATACGGGCATAACCCATCCGGTGTTGGTGGACGTCACGTCTGGAGAGATCAAGCCAATTGAGTGGAAGAAAGGGACAACGGACACATTGGAATCTTTGCCTCTCAAAGACGGCGTGATGGCAATAACAGATGAAAGATACTTTGACTGGGCCGTGCTTCCCGAAGCCCCCAGTTCACTGATGGTAACCCTGAGCGGAAACTCTCCAAGACTGAAATGGGCCCTGCACGGCGGCGACCCGAAAGGCGCCGTGGTGGAACGCCGGATCGAAGGGCTTCCGGGAACCCGTTCACCGTGGAAGCAAATTGCAAAAGTCGAAAATGGCGCGACGGAATATACCGATTCGGGTGTGGCGAAAGGGGAGGGCGCGGCTTATCGAGTGCGCGCATACAACGATGAGGGTGAGTCCGCCTATTCGAACATCGTCCACGTGACAGTTTCGCGCAAATAAACTCTAGAACGTATACTTCAAGGCAAATTCAATCTGCCGGTTGTCAGTGGACGTGCTTGTGATGCTGGCGCCCCCTTCTTCGTCCACGGTGCTTCCGGGCAAGCCAAAGTTGGGGTGGTTTAGCGCGTTGAAGAACTCCGATCGAAACTCGATCTGCTGAGATTCCCTTATCTTGAAGCTCTTCTGCAGCACGAGATCAACGTTCACGAGCTTCGGACCCCGCAGATTGCCAATCCGTGAGTCGCCGAATACATGCGCGACCCCTTGTCCCGGAACCACAGGCGGCGTGACAAATACTGCCGGGTTATACCAGCAAGCCAGCGTCTGATGGCCCGGATCACAACCCAGACTTGCCTGCCCAGCCGGGTCAATGGAGAAGTCGTACGGATTACCGATCTGGTTGGGCCGGTAACTACCGCTGCCTGTGTTGCTGAAATCGCCGGACATTCCGGCGGTAAATGCCTCACCGCTCTGTGCGCTGGTAATGCCGCCGATTTGCCATCCGCCAATGATTGCATCGGCAACACCTCCCAGGTCAGCAAGGAACTGCCGCCCACGGCCAACTGGCAACTCATAGATGTAGCTCACCACGAACCGGTGCCGAAGATCAGGCAACACTGGGCCGTACTCCCTCTCGGGATGGTGCGCGTCCTGGATTTGGGCGCCTACGTTTCCATCGGCATTTCCCAGATTGTGGGCAAGCGTGTACGAGGCGAGGAAATTGAATCCGTTTGAAAAGCGCTTGTTAAGTGAGGTCTGAAAAGCGTTGTAGAACATCTGAAGCTGTGGAAAGTCCAACGGCTCTATGCTGCTCAAATCCGGCAAGACGCCGAAGTATGGACGGCCTTGATTGCCCGTAGCATCAGAGAAGTTGGAATCCAGAGGCGCAAAAGGCTGGTTCAGATCGCTGACTTCGTGGTTCCACAGGTGGTACGCACGTGTGCCGACGTATCCGATTTCTGCCACCCAGTTTTGCGCAAATTGATGCTGAACCCCCAGATTCCATTCCATAATCCGCGGCATGCGACGCACTGGGCCTGTGGTTCGCACCACGCCGCTGGGGTGATTGGGGTCAGCAAAAGGAATATTGGGTGAAAATCCGGCGGATATCAATTGATTCGGCGTAGGAGGCAGACCCACATTGAAGGTGCGGGACGAAAACGCCAGCTGGGGCGGGTTCAGGCCCAAGTCATCGAAAATGTTTCCCTCGCTCGAGTAGAAGATGCCGAAAGCGCTGTGGACCACCGTGTTCTTTAGCGGCGACCATGCCAAACCGACTCGCGGCGCCCAGTCGCTTTTATCGAACTTAACGCCGGCATGGGGCACTGCCTTCGATCCATACGAATTCACCACAACCGCGCGATCCAGGTCGAAGTTCCCGACCCGCCCATTGGCGGGGGAGGTCACTTCATACCGCAGGCCGATGTTTAAAGTAAGGTTTGGCCGAATGTGGTAGTCATCCTGCACGAACTCCGCGAGATCCCAATAGCGGGTTGGATACATTCCGGTTAGGAAATCCTGCGCTGATGAAGCTGGTACACCCAGCAGCAACTCGGCTAATCCACTCCCGCCATTGTTACTTGTAATGTCATTCGTGTACGTGCCTGGGAAGCTGAATTGCCCGCGAGATGCCGTGAGCTGGAAGAAATTGCGCTGCTGGCGGCGGAAATCAACGCCAAATTTGAACGAATGTTTGTTGCGGACCCATGTGACCGTGTCCGCAATTTGATAAATGTTCTCGAAGGCGTGCTCGGGTGTCCACAGGGAATCGCCGAGAGAGGTGAAACCCGAAACATCAATGAAGGACAATCCCGAAGAGTTCACATCGCCACGATTGGCAAACGGAATTCCGACCTGCTCTGATAGGTTCTTGCCAAAAAGAAGGGGCAGCGCGTTCACAGCAAAGCGGAAGAATCCGCCATGAGCATCATTAAGAAGGTGTCCTGAAAAAGTGTGGGTCCAGCCAAGGCTGGTGTGCTGTGATCGTGTCTTGTCGCGACTCGGACAGCAGTCGGCCCCGCCCAAGTCACCCAGCGGCCCCGGCCGGAAGCTGCGGATATCACCAAAACTGTAGCCAACGAAAATCTGGTCCTGTTCGCGGAAATGATGATCGAAGCGAATATCGAAGGAATCCTGGTCGTTCACCCGGTTTGGATTAGATAGATAGTTGTTAACCACATCCGCGACATTGGGCAGTGGATACAGGTTGGCAATATTCACACCCGTGGCATTGAGCATGTTTGGCGGAATTACGTTCAGTTGGCCGTTGAAGCTGATGGGATCGCGGATTACAGCGGCAGTGCCTCCATTCGCGCATGCATGGGGAGTAAAGGGGTCAAAAATCGTGCCTATGTCGAATATCTCGCTGGGGGTGGGATTGGGACATGGCGAAAAAGTATCGCCTGTTAACCGATCGCTAAAATCGCCTGCGCGTTCTGCGGCATTCGGCACAGTGGAGACATAACTCAAGGCCTCGCGTACGCGGCTCCCCTCGTAGTCGCCAAAGATGAATGTCTTGTCCTTTTTTATCGGTCCACCGAGAAAAAAGCCGAATTGATTCCGCTTAAATCCTGGTTTTGGCGAAGGTGGCGGTGAGGCGAAGTAATTCCTTGCGTCCAATTTGTCATTGCGAATAAACTCATACGCCCCGCCGTGAACCCTATTCGTGCCGGACTTGAGAACCACGTTCACGGCAGCTCCACCGCGCCCGAATTCTGCGCTCATGGAGTTCTCTTCGGTGCGGAATTCCTGAATCGCATCGGGCGGAGGAAGCACCACAACGCCACCAAGCCCGAATTCGTTGTTGTCAACACCGTTCAGAAGAAAGTTGTTGTTTGAGACTCGCAGCCCGTTTACCGATAGCGCTTCGTTTGCCCTTTCGTTTTCAAAAACGCCCCCGGAAACGTTCGATCCTGTCTGGCCACTGTTGGCGCCCGGCCCGAGGTACGCGAGTTGAATAAAATTGCGGCCGTTCAGGGGAAGGTCGGAAATCCGCCTCTCCGTTTCTATAGTTCCAAGCGACGAGGTCTCCGTTTGCAGCAACGGTGCAGCTCCGGTCACTTCCACCAATTCGGTTGCAACTCCTACCTGCAAGCGCAGGTTCACTCGCACAACCTGATTGACGCCCACCTCCACATTGGGTTCTACCGCCTTCTTGAAACCCTGCCGTTCGACCGTGACGGAGTACGTGCCGATACGCAGCAAATTGGCGGCATATGCGCCGGAGCTGTCGGTTGTGACCTCAACCGATTGATCGGTCGCCAGATTCCTTATCACAACCTTTGCTCCCTCCACATTCGCACCGCTGGGATCGCTGACTGTGCCCACGATATTGCCGCGATCAACTTGCGCGATCAGGGTGGAAGAGCAGCTGATTACGACGAAAGCAAAGGCCAACCTCAAAGCACGACTGACAGCGGAGGATGCCTCCATAGTGCCCCCTCGTGTGGCCCGGAGAGTGGAGTCGAACTGTTTGCCCTTAATACTCCTGGAGCACGCACTAAGTCAAGCTCAACATTGCTCCATGCAGTGTTTCCGCCTCCTCGGACTGAAGCATTTTTGTTGACCATCGCGTGGTGTGCAGCTAAAGTGCTTTGCCAGTAAGGAGGACTCAATGCCGGAGCTGGCGTTACTGGGAGGCCGCAAAGCGAAAACCAAACCGTTTCCCCACTGGCCCATGTACGACGAGAAGGAACGTCGTGCACTGACGGAAGTCCTGGAGAGCCGGGTCTGGTGGCGAACCCCGGGAACCAAGACTTTGGAATTTGAGCGGGCGTTTGCCGCGTTCCACGGCGCCCGGCATGGCATTGCGGTCACTAACGGCACTGCCGCGCTTGAAGTCGTGATGGCCGCTCTCAATGTTGGCCCCGGCGATGAAGTCATCGTTCCCGACTTCACCTTTATCGCGACGGCCAGCGCCGTCCTGTTCGCCGGAGCTCTCCCGGTCATGGTAGATGTCCTGCCGGATACGTACTGCATCGATTCCGACTTGGTTGAAGCCGGCATTACCCAACGGACAAAAGCCATCATTGCGGTACATATGGGCGGACACCCAGCCGATCTCGATCGTCTGAGCAAAATCGCTCGCGACCGCGGTATTGCCCTGGTGGAGGACAGTTCGCATGCTCACGCCAGCGAATGGCGGGGAGAGCGAATTGGCACGTTTGGCAGCGCAGCAACTTTCAGTTTCCAGTCGAGCAAGCTGATCACGGCCGGCGAAGGAGGAATTATCCTCACAAACGATGATTCAATCGAACGGCTCGCCCGCTCTGTCCACGATTGCGGCCGAATGCCCGGCGAGTGGTTCTATAGCCATTTCATCTATGGTTCCAATTACCGGCTCAGCGAATGGCAGGGTGCCGTCCTTAGCGCGCAGCTCACGCGCCTGGATGAGCAAACCGCGCATCGCCACAAGAACGCACGGCTGCTGGACCGTCTTCTGGGAGCAATCGCAGGCATTACACCGCAGAAACTGGCTTCTCAGTGCACGCGCAATGGACAGTACGCCTACATCTTTCACGTGGATCGCAGCGCTTTCGGGGGCATCAGCACCGAAAAGTTCATCGCCGCCATGAATGCTGAGGGAATCCCCAATCAGGCAAGCTATCCTCCGTTGCACGCCCTGGACGTGTTCAAGAGCGGCGAGTACCGCAGGAAGCTGACCGGCAGGCAGGCCGAAGAGCCACACCCATTTTTGAAGAGAGATTTTCCTGAAACTCATCGCGCGGCTTGGGAAACGGTCTGGATCCCGCAGCCGGTCTTACTTGGAGACGAGCAGGACATGCATGAAATTGCCACGGCGTTGAAGAAGATCCAGAACCATGCGGGTGATTTGGGGACCGCATCTGTGCCGGTCCGGGAGACCGCCTGAACAGCTGCATGGGACTCCCACAACGCCAGCGCTACCTTCCTTACATACGCGAACGGAACTACGCTTGCCGGATTACCGAAAGCGTTTTTCGCGGGCTTCGCTGTGTAACGCTCGAAAATCAGCTCATTCGCATTTCCGTGGTCGCCGATAAGGGCGCGGACATCTACGAGTTCCTTCATAAACCAACCGACACTGAGTTTCTGCTGCGCACTCCATTGGGCCTGCGCAGGCAGCCTCCCACCTTGCCTACGATCAATCTGCGAGAAGGTTCTTTTTCGGATTTTTATGAAGGGGGATGGCAGGAACTGCTCCCCGTCGCCGGAGATTTTCCCAGCGAGTCTAAGGGAGCACAGTTCGGACAGCATGGTGAGGTGGCCCTGCTTCCCTGGTCCTATCGCATTAATGAGGATAATCCGGAGCGGATTTCAGTCACATTTTCAGTGAACACAACCCGAACACCTTTTCATCTGGATCGCACGATGATTGTCGAAGATGGTGAACCTGCGCTTCGAATCCAGGAAACGCTGAGGAACGAGGGCGATGAACCCATGGAGTTCATGTGGGCGCATCATCCAGCTTTCGGGTGGCCATTTCTGGAGGAGGGCTGTCAAATCGATCTGCCGCCCTGTGAGGTCGTGGTCTTGGGATCGGAAACGCCAGCCACGTCTCGCCTAGTGGAGCAGCAAGGCGAGTGGCCGCGTGTGAAAGGGAAGAACGGAACAATCGTGGACCTGTCGCAGATGCCGGGACCGGAAACGAAGGCACACGATCTCGCCTTTCTGCGGGGCATGGGACAAGGACGGTATTCGATCACAAATTCCAGGTCTGGTCTAAGTTTCCATCTTGTCTGGCAGAGTAAAGTCTTCCCATATCTCTGGTACTGGCAAGTGACGCGTGGTGCTTTTGGGTATCCGTGGTTCGGGACTACCTACAATCTGGCGCTCGAACCTCACTCGTCGTTGTTCCCCATGCTGCAGCGGGCGATCGAGCAGCGCCATGCGATCAAACTTGATGCGGCCGTCGAGCTCTCCACCGAGCTTGAGGCCTCCATTTCGACGGCAGGTAAATGAGGGAGCATACGATCATGAAGCTGGCAGCTCTGATGGGTTTGATCTTCACCTGTATCGTTGCGCAAGCGCAGAATACCCGTCTGGAGAATCTGCACGGGAAAACCATTCTGCTTTTTACGCCTCATCCTGACGATGATGTGTTCGGCGCCGGCGGCACGATCGCCCTGCTCAACCGTAATCAGAACAAGGTCTATATCGTCATTTACACCAACGATGACAAGGGCTCTTACGATCCCGCGATGAGTTCACAGCGGTTGGCTGAGATCAGAAAACACGAGGAAGAAGTGTCAGAGGGTCTCATTGGAACACCAAAAGAGAACATCACATGGCTGGGCTATGACGACGGCATGCTGGAGTACGCGGCGCAGCCGAAGCTCGTGGAAGAAGCCACTGCGATCATCCGTCGTGTGCGTCCCGATGTGCTGCTCAGCGTAGATCCCGGTGAGTGGTATGAACGCTGGCACAAGACAGACCATCGCATGGCTGCATTCAATACCATTGACGCCGTGCGCGCGGCTGAGTTCTGGCTCTACTTTCCTAATCAGCGTCTGCAACAGGGTTTGCAGCCGTATAAAGTGCCAGAAATGTACTTCTTCTATCCTTCGCCTCAGGAAGCCAACTACTTCGTAAATATTGATGACGTTGCCGAACTCAAGTTCGACGCTGCCGCCAAGCAGGTCAGCCAGTTTGAGCCGGCTGTGAATAAGTATCGCCCTGACTGGGAGCCTGCCGATCTGGCCAAGGCGAAGTCAGAGATGCGAAGTGAGCAGCCGCGGAAGGATGGCCATTACGTTGAAGCCTTCCGCTATGCCACCGGATTTGTTCAGTATTAATGTCCAAAAAGCAGACTATCCGGAAATAGGGAGCACAAACTTATGCGAAATCAGAACCCATTGGCTGTTTTGGGGAATCGCACTGCCTTCTTACTACAAGCTGTAATCGTTCTCCTTACGTGCTTGCCGGCCGCGGCCCAAGACGTCCAGATCTATGTGTCCTCCAAAGCTGGCGACCGCTTCACATCCAAGCCAGAGCTTCACTTTGAACAGCGCACCGGTTCTGGATCCACGGGCTTCGAAATCGATGACAGCGTCGCGTTTCAAAGGATGGACGGCTTTGGAGCCTCGATGCTCGAAGCGGGCCTGATCATTCTGAATGACCTGCCACCGGCGGATCAGGAGTCCGTCCTGCGCGCCTTGTTCGATCCCAAGGAGGGCGCGGGGTTTACAGCGATGAAGACCGTGCTCGCCTCCACGGATTTCATGTCCGCCGGCCCTTTCTACACCTACGATCCCGTTCCCGGGGACGTGGAGATGAACCACTTCTCCATAGCTCGCGATCTGCAACCCAACGGGCTGATCACGTTCATTAAACGTGCTCGCCGCTACGGCAAGTTCGTGCTTCAGGCGCCAATGGATTATCCGCCCGATTGGATGCTCTTCGACGTGGACACAAATCAGGACGTCAATCCGAAATACTACGATGCCCTTGCGCGCTACTACTTGCGTTACCTTCAGGAGTATGAGAAGAACGGAATCAGCATTGATTATCTGAGCCTATTCAACGAGCCCGGTGTTTACACCAAGATTCCATACAACCATATTCGAGACCTGCTGCGCGACCATGTCGGCCCGCTGCTGGAGCACTCAGGTTTGCACACCAAAATCATGCTGAGTGAAGCTCCGGAACGCGATGAAGCCTACCAAAACTATCCAATAGTTCTGGACGACCCTGCTGCGCGTAAGTATGTTGCGGTTGCGCCTTACCATGGTTATGACTTCAAGGACTATGCCAAGATCGCAAAGCTCCACGAAAAGTACCCCGACATTCCTCTCTGGATGACAGAAGTTTGTTATGCCTATGAGGCGGGGACTCCAAAATCAATGTCCCTTCCGCGTTATGAATTTGAGGACGGAGACTTCTGGGGCACTCAAATCTTCAATGATCTTGAGGCGCACGCCTCTGCGTGGATTTACTGGAACATGGTCCTGGATGAGAAAGGCGGACCGTGGTCAGTATCCTACGTTCACGGCAATCCCGACCCAAATATTCAGCATCCGGTTGTGATTATTGATCGTCAGACAAAAAAGGTCACATACACCGGCCTGTACTACTACCTGGCCCACTTCAGCAGATTTGTGCGTCCGGGAGCAGTTCGGGTGAAGACCTCGGGATCGCAGGATGGCATTCGGGCAATGGCGTTCAAACGTCCGGACGGGGGGATGGTGCTCGAGATCATGAACAGCCGGAAAGAAGATATCGATGTAAACGTCTCGTGGCATGGTCGACTGGTGCGGCTAAAGCTCCCAGCCGTATCTATCACAACGGCTCTCTGGAATCGCTGATGCTCTCCTTCACCAATTACTCCGGCTTGCCTAGATTTAGAGTGACGGCCCATTCACGTCCTACGGTCAAAATTCATTACTCGCAAATCCGTGCAAATCTGTTTTCTGATTTCTCATGTACTTACAAGGACTAAGATTGCTTTCCGTGCGCTGCCAAGTCCTTTGTTTGACGTTCAGTGGAAGATTCGTCGTCCACGAACAAGAGGCGCTTCCCAATCCTGTGCCCGGGTGGGGCGGAGAGCCTGGCCCGCCGCTCATTCGCGCGCGCTTCTAGAGCGGCATTGAGTTCTTCAATTATGGCAAGAAGCTTGTCGGGATCTCGCTCCTGGGCGGCCCGACGAGCAATTTTCTTCCAATTCGGTTTCTCTGTCTTCACTGGACACATTGTAGGTCGAATGAGCCACAGACGTAAGTGAGTCTTCCTTAGCCAATGCCACGTAGCGGGCCGTCTATATCTGGTGGATTTCGAAGTGCAGCAGTCCGCTGCGGATCACGGGCTTTCCCGTCTGCTTCACTCACGTCCGAGGGTAATGGTCAAAACGAGAATTTGTTGTCCGGGGTCGTGGCGCAGGATCTGGCGTGCGGAACATCTTCGCTTTCTTCGCATCCATCAAGAAGACATCGAGGCAACCGCCCGGCGTTACCCCCTGCCGCATTTCTAGTAGCTCGGCGGCGGTGAACCAATTCTCTAAAAACTCTTCCCTTCCTGCCCCACCACTAAGATCCCAACGGTCATCTGCGGTGTCGCGCAGGGCCTGCCGGGAAACCCTCGCGCCGGATGCAAAGAGCACTTTCGCATTCTTCTTCTTTGTGAGCTTCTCCAGAACATTTCTAGCGGTCTGGACAACCCTTTCGCGGCGCTGCTGGGTGTTCAGCTCCCCGAAGGTACTGGGAGTTTCGGACATGACGCACAGGCAGTTACCCTCGGCCTCAGCCTGTGTGTTCACTGCGGCAGTCACGCACGGCGAGTTCATGGCGTT
>DASQYT010000086.1:0-19971 GCA_035639075.1 Candidatus Elarobacter sp. | reverse complement strand
AGAAGTCAAATTGGAAATCCCGGCTTCATTTTTTCCGACGGCCGGTCAGCAGGGTCTGGTCATGTTGACTTTCGCATAAAGGAGGGCCAAACGGTATGTCGCTGAAGGGCAAGTACGCCTTGATCACGGGATCTTCTCGGGGGATTGGCAGGGCCATAGCACTGAAGTTGGCAGAATGCGGCGCGAAGATTGGCGTTCACTACTATAAGAACATTGACGCCGCGAATGACACGCTCGCAAAAGTACGGGAGCGCCGCTCTGACGGGTTCATTGTTCAAGCGGATGTAAACCGGACCGATGACATTCGGGGAATGATGGATCATGTGAAGAGTGAATTCGGGAAACTCGATATCTTCGTCAGTAACGCCCGGCCAGAAATTCCCGAGTTCTACAAGCCGCCCATGGAGATTCGAGTCGAGCAGTGGCAGCAAGCCATCAATTCGCAGGCAACTGCTTTTTTGTTAGGGGCCCAATTGGCGGCTCCCTTGATGGGAAGAGGTGGCCGAATCATCGCCATCACCCATTCACCTGGGGCGCGGTCGGGGAGTTGGCAACCCTGGGTGGGGATGGGATCGGCAAAAGCCGCCATGGAGTCTCTGGTGCGCTACTTCGCCGTCGCCCTTGCCAGGCGTGGTATCACCGTGAACTCACTCAGCCCTGGCGTCATCTTCGGTGCAGCTAACCTGGTCGATGGCGGTGTATTGGTTGGTCTCCCACCTGAGGTGCAGCAAGCGATTAAATCCTGGCATGAAATCGGATGGTGTCCCTCGCGGCGAACTGGGACCCCGCAGGACGTCGCGAATGCAACGATGCTCATCTGCATGGAGGAATCGAGTTGGATGACCGGCCAGATCTTCTACGTGGATGGAGGCGCTTCGATTATGGACACCGTATTCCCGTTGGAAATACAGGGAGCCGCATGAATACCCGGCGCGCGTGTGCAGGAAGGCCCCGAAATTAAAGGCATGGCACCAGGCGAAATGATTTATGAAGGGCCTCCAAGAAAATGAGTCCGACGGACTTGTGCTCCTGGGGCCGCTCGTCATGTAGTGGGGTACGCGTAGAAGGACCTCCTTTGCCGCCGACTGGCTTCGCCTCTCGTGATTTTGCCCGTATCAAGGCGCACTCTGAAATGATTCACTCGGACGTATAACAGCGAAATCGTCCATATGGCTACTGGGAGCGTCCCAAGCGCCCGCACCCATCTCCTTCTCTAGAGTGAATGTAGTGAATGTCTAGTCTCGTTAGATTATGTGGCCCACGAAGTCCAGAACAGTTCGGAAACACTCCCTTTCTGGTCGTTTTGCCACATAATTCTCATCGTCACATAACTGCGGTACTTTGGCCGCAAAGACAAATCCCTCCGGCGTTTTGGCACTCCAGGAGCGCACTACGCTCACATCCGGAGTTGCATAGCAAGGTTGAGTCAATCTCTACAGTGTCGAAGTGCTGCGCGTAGTAGCTGAGGTAGTCGCCTGGTCGCAAGCCTTTCGGATAGACCGATCTCTGCCATCCTGTGGCTGTGGACGATGAAGTTCCGAGAAGAATCGGCGGATGGTTCACCGGAGAGAGTATATCGCTCAGCCTCGCCGGTTCGTCGTTTTGGCCTGCCAGAACTCATTCGTAGAGATGGCCCAATATCCACCAAAGAGATTACATAGCCGACTGAAGACAGGTCGGCCCACGCCAACTTCCCGCAGCGGATTAGAGGCAGAAGAGTTGCACGTCAGTAACGAGAAACTTGAAATGGACTCCGCACTTGGCGTATTTGTTGAGAGCAACTCCGAACCTTGAGTTTCTGGAGCCGCGTCTATGGCAACCCTCTGGCAGAGCCTGCGCTACACCCTCCGCGTCTTGGCCAAAAATCACGGCTTCACAACCGCCGCCGTGCTCTCCCTCGCCCTAGGCATCGGCGCGAACACGGCCATCTTCACCCTAATCAACGCCCTACTCCTCCGCGACCTCCCCGTCCGCCAACCGCAGCGCTTGGTCTATCTTTCTGCAGTCCGGCAAGGCAGCAAGATTACTTTCTCCTATCCCATGTTCCGTGAACTCGAACGCGGCCAGCGCGTTTTCTCCGGCATGATCGGATGGGGTGGCAACTGGATGCCTAACGTCGAAGTGAACGGTGTCCTCTCACAAGATCGCGTGCTCTCCGTTACAGGCAATTGCTATTCCGAACTTGGCGCATCTCCTCTTCTCGGCCGATTACTCAATCCCGAAGATGAAAATCTCACCGGCGGCGCCAACTCGCAAGTCGCCGTTATCGGGTATGAATTCTGGCAGCGCCGCTTCGGCGGCACTCGCGACGTTGTCGGAAAGCAGATTCGCGTCGAGGGGCATCCTTTCACGATTATCGGCGTCACTCGCAAGTGGTTCACCGGCCTGACGACAGGTGAGCCGCCAGATATTACCGTTCCACTCGCGGCCATGCCCCTCATTCAGAGCGGAGCATTTGATCTTGAGAGCCACTCGCTTCTCTGGCTCCATCCTATCGGCCGCCTCAAGGACGGCGTCACCATCGAGCATGCTCGCGCGCAGCTTCAATCCTTCTGGCCAGACGTGCTTCTCGCCACGGCTTCCACGCAAACTCCCGGACTGCGTCGTCAAACCTTCCTCTCGATGGGCTTGGATGTGTCATCGGCGGCAAAGGGCATGGGCGGAGATCTGCGTGCCCAATTTGCACGGCCGCTCTACGTTCTCGCAGGCATCGTCGGACTGATTTTGGTAGTGGCCTGCGTAAACCTCGCCAACCTGATGCTCGCCCGCGCAGCAGCGCGCAGCCATGAAATGAGTGTACGCGTCGCCATCGGCGCGACTCGCTGGTCACTAGTCCGCCAGGTCTTGAGCGAGAGTCTGACACTGTCTCTCACCGGAGCTCTGTTCGGCCTTGCTTTAGCCTTCTGGGGAAGCCGCTTGCTCGTGCTCCTCATGACCGAAGGGAACCTAGTGCCAGTGTCGCTGAATTTGAGTCCAGATCTACGCGTGCTCTCCCTCACTGTCTCTGTGGCAATCCTGACCGGAATCCTTTTTGGCCTCGCACCCGCCTGGCGTTCCTCCCGCGAGGACCCCATGTCTGTACTTCAGCAAAATGCGCGCAGCTTGAGTGGCGGAGCCGGCAGACTGAGCAAAGCGCTCATCGTCACCCAGGTCGCGCTTTCCTTGATCTTATTGCTCGGAGCAGGCCTCTTCGTCCGCACCTTCCAGCGGTTACGCTCCGTAGATCTCGGTTTCAATCAATCCCGCTTGCTAGAAGTCAGGCTCAATCCAAGACCAGGCGGCTACGACAACCTGGACATGGCCAGCTACCACAAACAACTCACGCAGCGGATTGCGTGCGTACCTGGAGTGATCTCGGTCGGCTTTTCGCATGCTTCTATCCCTAGCCCGGAAGCGTGGCACGAGACAGTTTCGCCGACGTCGGTCGACCCAAGTACAGGCATCCATCTCGTGGCAAAGGGAATGGATATCTCACCGGGCTTCTTGCAAACGCTCGGGATTCCGCTGCTTGGCGGCCGTAAATTTGATGAGACCGCGGATCAGAAGCACCCGCGCATCGCTATCGTGAGCAGCAGCCTCGCGGAACGATTGTTTCCCAATGGAAATGCCATCGGAAAAAGCATTCGATTCGGCTTCATGCCTGAATATCAAAATATCGAGATCGTCGGCGTCGCGGGCAATGCACGGGTTACCGACCTTCGAGACGCGGCTCCACTGGTCGTGTACTTTTCCTACCTTCAAGACCCGCAGCAATGGGGCGATCTGTTTGTGCGCACCAGCGTGCCCCCGGAAGCGTTGGTAAAGACCATCAGCCATGAGATTGCGTCGCTTGGTCATGAATACGCTATCGATACAAAAACCATTCAGCAAACCACAAGTCAGGTGCTCACCGAAGAACGCGTCACTGCCATGCTCTCCGCATTCTTCGCCGCTCTCGCGCTCCTGCTCGCCTCCATCGGCCTCTATGGACTGATGTCCTACACCGTCACGCGCCGCACCCGCGAAATAGGCATTCGTGTCGCCGTAGGAGCGCAGCGCCAAAATGTTCTCTGGCTCGTCCTCCGAGAAACACTTGCCCTCGCTCTCTTCGGCATAGCCATCGGCATTCCTTCCGCCCTCGCCGCGGCACGCCTAATCGCGACCATGCTCTTTGGCCTTTCCACAAGCGATCTCCCCAACATCACCGCTGTCTGCCTGCTCCTTCTACTGGTAGCGCTCTTCGCGGGCTATCTCCCTGCCCGCCGCGCCTCTTCGATCGACCCAATCGTCGCGCTCCGTTCGGAATGAGCGCGATCAAACGGCCCATAACACAGGCGGCGCCCATCAACCAAACTGCCTTCTTCATCTTCTCAGCGTTGAGTTCTTCCCCAAATCGTGACCTCCTCGTTTCCGGCAGATTTACGAATGGACAGGCTGGCGTCACGAGATGCTTCAATTTTGAAAACACCTCTCTCCGAAAGGCCGGCACAAATCCGTTCCGGGTTCTTGCCACATACATCAGCTTGTCGCCGTCATAGTGGCCGACGATCAGCGAATCCAAAGCCGTGTGGTCCGGGGAAATAGC
Source organism: Candidatus Elarobacter sp. (assembly GCA_035639075.1). Classification (GTDB taxonomy): domain Bacteria; phylum Acidobacteriota; class Terriglobia; order Acidiferrales; family UBA7541; genus Acidiferrum. The sequence goes on along the minus strand of DASQYT010000086.1, from coordinate 15,407 downwards.
GCGATACTTGATCCAAGCGCCGCTTCGTTTTCCCGGTTGATAGTGGCTGTCCTTTCGTTTCCCTATGATTCCTTCCAGCCCTTGCTCGCGAACCGCAGATAGTGGATCCTTTGGCCATGTGTCAACATAGTCCTCGGTCCTAATTCTCTTAATCGCTTCAACCACGCTCATGTGGTTGGCATTTCCCTGCCAACACCCTAGAATTCAGAAGACGTGGGTCGGCGTTCCGGCTAAGCTCGTCTGCTGATCCATTGTTGCCAGGTTGCGGAGACTACCCACTTGTCTGAGCAGCGCCCCGCTATGCAGAACGCGACGCCGGTTGCTCCGCGCGATCCGCGCCTCAACGCCCAGATCGACGCCATCGTTGCCGCCCGTCATTCCGATCCTTTTGCCCTACTCGGCCCGCATCCCGTCGACAGCAACTGGACGGTGCGCTTTTTTCTGCCCTGGGCCGCAGAAGCCTCCATCTCTTTGAAACCTCCTGCGGTTGAAGGCGGTACTTTCGCTCCGGCCAAAGTTACCGACGCGATTAAACTTCGTCCTGAAGGCTTCTTCGAAGCCGCTTGGCCATCGAACCAATCCGCTCCGCCTTTCCCGGGCAGTTATAAAATTCAGGGACGCACACACTTCGGCGACACGTTTGAAATCTTCGATCCCTATTCCTTTCCCGTGGTCCTGAGCGAATTCGATCTCTACCTCATGGGCGAAGGCCGCCATTACGACACTTACGAGAAACTCGGCGCTCACGTCGTAACACTTGAAGGCGTTCGGGGCGTTCACTTCGCAGTCTGGGCTCCCAGCGCAAAGCGCGTCAGCGTCGTTGGCGACTTCAACGGCTGGGACGGCCGCGTCCATCCCATGCGCGCCCGCGGCTCCTCTGGCATCTGGGAAATCTTCCTCCCGGAGCAAAACGAAGGCGCGATTTACAAATACGAAATAGTTGGTCCAAACGGCAACATCCTTCCTCTGAAGGCCGATCCCTACGCCTTTCGCTCCGAACTGCGCCCCAACACCGGCTCCGTCGTAGCGCGCCTCGATCATCACAAATGGCAAGACTCCGATTGGCTTTCGCGCCGGGCGCAGAAAAACTGGTTCGAGTCGCCCATTTCCATCTACGAAGTCCACCTCGGTTCCTGGCGCCGCATCCCCGAAGATCAAGATCGTTGGCTCACCTATCGCGAGCTAGGCGACCAGCTCATTCCCTACGTCAAGGATCTTGGCTACACGCACATCGAGTTGCTTCCCATCATGGAGCATCCCTACGACGGTTCCTGGGGCTACCAGACGCTTGGCTACTACGCCGCCACCAGCCGCTTCGGCACACCTGCCGAATTCATGGAATTTGTCGACCGCTGCCACCAGACCGGCATTGGCGTCATTCTTGACTGGACCCCCGCGCATTTTCCCCGCGACGCCCACGGGCTCGCGCAATTCGATGGCACGCATCTTTACGAGCATTCCGACCCGCGCCAGGGCGCGCACCCCGATTGGGGTACGCTCGTCTACAATTACGGCCGGAATGAGGTCCAGAACTACCTCATCTCCAACGCGCTTTTCTGGCTGGACAAGTACCACATTGACGGCCTCCGTGTGGATGCTGTCGCGTCGATGCTCTATCTCGACTATTCCCGCAAACCCGGCGAATGGGTTCCCAACCAATTCGGCGGCCGCGAGAATCTGTACGCCATCGACTTCCTCAAGCGCATGAACGAAGTCGCGCACGGAAAGTTTCCCGGCATTCTTACCATCGCCGAAGAGTCCACTTCCTGGCCCGCCGTCTCCCGCCCCACCTATCTCGGCGGTCTCGGCTTCAGCTTCAAATGGAACATGGGATGGATGAACGACACGCTAAAATACTTTTCCCACGACCCTGTTCATCGCAAGTACGAGCACAACAAACTCACCTTTTCCCTTCTTTATGCCTTCACCGAAAATTTCCTTCTCCCCTTCTCCCACGACGAAGTCGTCCACGGCAAAAATTCCCTTCTCCACAAAATGCCCGGCGATATGTGGCAGCAATTCGCCAATCTCCGACTGCTCTACGCCTATCAGTGCGCCCACCCGGGCAAGAAACTTCTCTTTATGGGCCAGGAACTCGCCCAGCGTAGCGAATGGAGCGAAGCCCGCAGTCTTGACTGGCATCTGCTCCAGCACGATTCCCATCGCGGCATCCAGCGGCTCGTCGGCGATCTCAATCATCTCTATGCCGCCGAACCCGCCCTCCATCAAGTCGAGTTTGACTGGCACGGTTTCGAATGGATTGACGCCAACGACGCCGACAACAGTGTTCTTTCCTTCATCCGCCGCGGCAAAAACGCTGAAGACCTCATCGTCGCCATCATCAACGCCACGCCTGTCGTCCGCGAAGGCTACCGTCTGGGCGTTCCGCAATCCGGTTTCTATCGCGAAATCATGAACACGGACGCCGCTCACTACGGCGGCTCCAATGTGGGCAACATGGGTGGGCAGCGAGCCGCCGATCATCCCGCCCAGGGCCGGCCTTATTCCCTTGTACTCACTCTTCCACCTCTCGCCGCAATTTATGTGAAGTGGCTTCCTACGCCATCGTAATGTTTTGTGTGACCTCTCGCGCTGCAGTTGCATCCAAAATCGAGTTGGCGCACATTAAAGTTGATTGCCGCTCCCTTACGGTGCGTTCGGCTCACTTTTTGCGAACAATACACCCACGATTTCATGGAGGTGGCCATGACTTCCTTTTTCTTAAACGGAAAGCCTGTAACCGTCGATGACGATCCCTCGACTCCGCTGCTGTGGGTCATTCGCGACTCTTTAGGGTTGACGGGCACAAAATTCGGCTGCGGCATGGCGCTGTGCGGAGCCTGCACGGTGCATCTGGAAGGCGCGGCCATCCGTTCCTGCGTGGCGCCGCTCTCCCGCGTGTCGGGCAAGCATGTCACCACGATCGAAGGCCTTTCCCCAGACCTGTCCCATCCGCTCCAGCGTGCCTGGATCGAAGTCGATGTTCCGCAGTGTGGTTATTGCCAATCGGGGCAAATCATGAGCGCGGCTGTGTTATTGAAGGAGAATCCGAAGCCAACGGACAAAGACATTGATGAAGCCATGTCCGGCAATATCTGCCGATGTGGTACCTATTCGCGCATTCGACGCGCTATCCATCGCGCATCGCAGCTCGCCACCGAAAAGAGGCCGTCATGAGCCATCTCTACGATCCTTACAAATCCACGTCACCACTTCTGACTCCGGAATCCTCGTCTCCGCTCCCAGCGAAAACATTGCGAGTCCCTCGCCGCGATTTCCTGAAAACCTCCGCCGCAATTGGCGGCGGCTTGTGTTTCGCCGCCTATGTGCCGGAGCTCGCCGCCCGACCGCTGAAAAATTCCCCTGCAAACGACGTCAGCTTCGCCCCCAATGCCTTCGTTCGCATCGCTCCCAACGATTCGGTCACGATCATCGCCAATCACTCCGAAATGGGCCAGGGCATCTACACCAGCCTGCCCATGCTGCTGAACGAAGAGCTGGAAGCAGACTGGTCGAAAATCAGAGTCGAGGCTGCGCCCGTTGATGCTGCTTACAACCACACTGTCTTTGGCCTTCAAATGACCGGCGGCAGCACCACCACGCCCTCCGAGTGGGAGCGCTTCCGCAAGATGGGCGCGATGGCTCGCCTGATGCTCGTCGAGGCCGCCGCGCAGAAATGGAGCGTCCCAGCTTCGCAATGTCACGTCGAAAAAGGCGCAGTCATCCACAATGCATCGGGCCGTAGGGCAAGCTACGGTTCTCTCGTCTCCGCCGCGTTGCAATTGAAACCACCAACGGACATACCGCTCAAGGATCCAAAGCAATTCACGTTGATCGGAAAACCGACTCGACGCCTCGACACGCCCTCAAAAATCAACGGCACCGCCCAGTTCGGTCTCGACGTTCACCTCCCCGGCATGCTCTTTGCTCTGGTCGCACGGCCGCCAGTCTTTGGCGGCAAGGTTGAAAACTTCGACGCCTCTGAAGCCCTTAAGATCAAGGGTGTACGCGCTGTCGAGCAAGTCCCTTCAGGCGTAGCTGTCATCGCGGACCGTTTCTGGCCCGCCAAACTGGGCCGCGACAAACTCAAGATTTCCTGTGACGAAGGAGCTAACGCAAAACTTTCGACCTCTCAAATGCTCGCCGATTTTTCGAAGCAGTCCGCGTCACCAGGAACCATCGCGAAAAAGACAGGCGATGCCGCGGCTGCTTTGGCATCCGCTGCGAAGACCATGACCGCCGAGTACGATGTTCCTTACCTCGCGCACGCCATGATGGAGCCGCTGAATTGCGTCGTCGACCTGCGTCCCGATAGTTGCGAAATCTGGACGGGCACGCAGTTCGAAACCGTTGATCGCGCCAACGCCGCGCAGGTTGCCGGCCTGCCCCCGGAAAAAGTTCAAATTCATACCACGCTCCTTGGCGGCGGTTTCGGCAGACGCGCGAATCCCGCCTCCGACTTTGTCGTCGAAGCTGTGCATGTGGCCAAGATCGCCAAGGCACCGGTAAAAGTTGTTTGGACGCGCGAAGACGACCTAGCCGGCGGGTGGTATCGCCCCATGTGGCACGATCGCTTTGTCGCCGGGCTCGACGCTGCGGGCAATCCCACGGCCTGGACGCACACGATCGTTGGCCAGTCCATCGCGCAGGGCACTCCCTTTGCCCAATACATGATCAACAAGGAAGGTGTGGACAGCACTTCTGTGGAAGGTGCAGCCGATATCCTTTACGGAATTCCTAATCTTCAGGTTGACTTGCACACTCCGAAAATCGGCGTCCCAGTGCAGTGGTGGCGCTCCGTCGGCCACTCGCACACGGGCTTTTCTGTCGAGAGTTTTTTCGACGAAGTGGCTCACGCGGGAGGAAAAGATCCTTATGAATTGCGCCGCGAGCTCCTTGCCAATCAACCCCGCATGAGCGCCGTCTTGAATTTGGTGGCTGAAAAAAGTGGATGGGGAAAGCCACTTCCCCCTGGGCGTGGCCGCGGCATCGCCACTCACTTTTCATTTGACAGCTATGTTGCCCAGGTCGTCGAGGCATCCGTGGAGAAGGACGGCACAGTGCGGGTGCATCGCGTCGTGTGCGCCGTCGATTGCGGACGCGTCGTCAATCCGGACATTGTCAAAGCGCAAATGGAAGGCGGCATCATCTTCGGCTTGACTGCCGCCCTCAAGACGGAAATCACTCTTGAAAACGGCCGCGTCCAGCAAAAAAACTTCCACGACTACCAGATGCTTCGCATGTTCGAATCCCCGGAGATCGAGGTCCATATCGTTCACAGCGAGCTGAACCCCACAGGCGTCGGCGAGCCGAGCGTGCCCCCTGCTGCTCCCGCACTGACCAACGCCATTTTTGCTGCGACCGGCAAGCGCGTCAGACGGCTGCCGATCCGTGCCGCTGATCTCGTCGCAGGAAGCGGGGCCAGATCATGACCGCAGTAAACGCGAGCCGCTATCGTCACTCTTCTGCGTTGCTTTGTTCCGCCAGCGCTCTTTCTTTACTCATGGTTTGCCAAATCACTGTGATTCACGCCGCGCCGCGAGGTCCGAAACCCGACGCCAACGCGTCGAGCGCGGCCTTCTTACAGGTCTACAAAGTTTTCACGTCTCCTCGCTGCCAGAACTGTCATCCACCTGGTGACTCTCCCTTGCAGGGCGACGACAGCCATGTTCATCTGCAAAATGTAAGGCGAGGCAAGGATGGCCACGGTGTCTACAGCATGCGTTGTGACACCTGCCACCAAACCACCAATCTTCCCGGCGACCACACGCCTCCGGGGAATCCCAAATGGTTACTTCCGACTCCAGAACACAAAATGGTTTTCGTCGGCCGCTCGCCTGCTGAACTCTGCCGCCAGCTAAAGGATCCAAAACAAACCGGAGGCCGCTCCCTTTCGCAACTGCTGGAACATGTGTCGTCCGATGATCTGGTCGGATGGGCCTGGGATCCCGGCGACGGGCGCACTCCGCCTCCACTCTCGCGTGCCGAAACCGCGGCGCAAATGAAAATCTGGGTCGAAGGCAGCGCAGCCTGCCCTCAATAATCGACTCTTTTCTACAGTTCGAAAGCGGGCGAGAGTCCGGTGAGTCTACAAATGACCGAACAACTCGGAATCCGTCTGAACCTTCTGCCGCCCGTACTGAAGTCTCGCGTCCGAAACTGTCGCCGGTGAATACCAGGCTCATCAATTGGTCCAGCATTGCCTTTGCGATATTGCAAAGCGCCTGCACCGCCGTAATCGCTATCAGCGGCTTGCGTGTTGCCATCGGCCTCAGTGCTTTAGCGGCAGCCGCTGGAATTCACGCGCCAGCTCGCGGCTTTCATCAGGACGCCATTCGCATCCCCATGATGGCTTTGGCCTTCCTGGGAGCCGTTATCAATCTTTATGTAGTTGGAAAAGTGCGCCGTTTACGCAGCAAGCCCGCCGCTCAATGGCGTCAACAGCCCGTGACAAAAAAGAAGATCAACTCCGAACGTTTTCAAATCGCTCTCTCTATCCTGACCTTGCTTCTCCTCGCTGCCGAATGGATCACTCATCCGCTGGTCCACCGCGTTCCTTGAAACGCTCGCGTTAATCTTTCTTGGAATCCTGACCTGGATTCTCTAACTCCCTCGCCAGGCGCTCATGCAGCCGCTCGCTGTATCCCACCGGCAATTCAAACGTCCGGTTATCTGCTGTCAAGATCAGAATGTTCCTGGTAGAATCCAGTATCGCCGAGCAGATTTCGCAGTGTTCCAGGTGGCGTTCAATGTCCTCGCGCAGCTTCGCGTCGACACTCCCGTCGATGTATTCCGAGATGTGCTCCCACACGTGTTTGCACTCGAGTTTCATAGCGCTCTCCCGAAGAACCCTCTGCGCGCCGGTGCCGTCGTTTTCAGGTAGGGAACCAGGCGTTTCTGCAGCATCAGTCGTGCGCGGTGTAGCCGCACTTTTACTGCTCCCGTCGTAATTCCCAGCGCCTGCGCGGTTTCCTCGATGTTCAGTTCTTCCAGGTCTCTCAAAGTAAAAACCTGCCGGTAAATGCCGGGCAGTTCTGTCACCGCAACTCGCAGCGCCTCGCGAAATTCCTTTCGCTCCAGCGCCTCCAACGGAATCTCCCGCCAGTCCGTCAGCGGCGCGGGCGTGTAGTCGCCTTCGTGACTTTCTTCCTTTTCTTCAATCGAATCTTCCACGGCGCCTTTCGTCTTCCTCAGCCGCCTCCGCCCTTCGTTTATGGAAATCGTCGTCAGCCACGTGCTGAACTTCGCATCGCCTCGAAACGAAGCCAAATGCCGGTACGCGCTAATCACCGCCTCTTGCGCTCCATCCTCCGCCTCTGTTTCATTTCGCAGGATCGAGAAAAGCGTCAGATACACCATCCGCTCGTACGGCCGGATCAACTCATGAAATAGTTCTTTCTCGCCCGTCAGGATCCGCGCGATCAGCCCTGCTTCCGTTATTCCCGTCATTTCCATAATCAAAAAACAGTGCCCATCCTCTTCATACTGGCAGCGACTGCAGTCGAACCGGGGCGGGTCTTTGCCTTTCGCGCGTTTGCTGCCTCAAAACTTCTCCAGCCTCGCTACTCCAAAGATCGCCTGAAACCGCTCGCAGTAGATCGCTACCGCTTGATATTTATTCAAGTCCGTGGCCGCTGGCAAATCATAATTCTGATCGCCTTGATTTCCCTTCAGCTTGCCCAGTTCCACATGCTCCAGTTCGCCTTTCACAGTCTCCTGTTTAAGCGCCTCATCGTCCGCACGCACCAACAAAACATGCACATCCGGCCCATTCGAAGTCGTGAAATCCGTAAGCCGCAAATACGGCGTTCCATCTGGTGATTTATAAATCGTCGCACGTCCACTCGTCGCGTGCGCTTTTCCTTGCAGCTTTCCCGTATACAATGCCTCTGGCTCCGAACTCAAGGACGCCGGCACCGCTTCGTTTACCTTCTGGTTGATAAAGAGTTTCTCCGGCCGGAACGCCCACCACGCGCCCAACAGAACCGGAATCCCAAACAAAGCTAAAATCACCTTCTTGCCCGACAAGTCCGAACTGCTATTCGTATTCATCGTTTTCTCCCGAGAAAAAACCGGGCAGGCCACGCTGCCCGATTCCTCCGCTTCTCCTTCGATTCTTTAGAACTTGTCCAGCGGCGCCGCTCCAAAGTTCGCGTTGAACCTCTCGCAGTACACCGAAACCGTTCGGAACTTTGTCAGGTCTGTCCCTGCGGGAATTTCGTAATTCTGGTCGCCTTCATTCCCCTTGAGCTTCCCCAGCTCCACCTTATCCGTATTGTCTTTCAGGAAGTTGGCATCATCCATCGCGTCTTTCGTCGTCACCAGGATCACGTGCACGTCGGGCCCGTTCGAAGTCTTGAAGTTGGTCAGCCGCAGCACCAGTCTCCCGTCCGCCTCTTGATACACCGTCGCGCGTCCCGAAGTTGCATGTACTTTCCCATGGAACTTCCCTGTAAACAGAGTCTTTGCCATGCCCTCGTGTATCATCTTGTCGTCCTGCATCTTTTCGTTTTTCAAGTCGTCCTGCTTCATGGTGTCCGGCTTCATTTTGTCTTGCGCTGAAGCCGGAGCCTGGAGCAGAAATAATCCTGCCAGCCCCGCAAATGCTAAACCCGTCTTGATCGTGCGAATCATTCGAATCTCCTATGCTTTGAGTTCGGGCAAGGCCTCTCGGTCCTCGTCCCATACGTCTCATACGAGTCCGCCTCCCGCCGAAAGTTACAGTCCTGCCGACAAAAAGCTCGGTATCGACCTGCTGGCCCGTAGGACGGTAACTTTTCGACGAACGGCCTCTTTCTATCGCCGCTTTTGTGATTTGGAACAGTTATGATGTTTCTCACGGGGTCTGATATGCCTAGGAATTTCGCTATTCGGCTCAGATGTCCTCATGGGGACAGCGATTCCTGGGTTACGCTTTTCAGTCGCGAAGAATCCCTCGAACAAATTCTTCAGCAATCATGGGATTTCAAGTGCCGCGATCACGGCCCTCAGCAAGGTATCCCTCAAGAGGCAATGGAAGTGGCCCCGCTCGATGATCCTCAACCCTCACCAGCGGCACAGACACCTTTTGCCGTTCCCTTCCCGGCTACGCCCGAAAAGAAAACGCCCCGTTCCAGCGAACGCATCCCCATGCGTGTGCCCGTGGTGATTTACGGTTATGCTGGCAAGAGCGGCGCCTTTCATGAAGACACCGAGACGATTATCGTCAATTCCACCGGAGCTCTCGTCACCCTGAAAGCCAAACTCGCTATAGGCGACACCGTTTTCCTGATTCACAAGAGCAGCCGTAAGGAGCTGGAAGTCCGCGTTGTTTACTTGGACGCCTACTCCGACCGCGAAACTCGTGTCGGCTTAGCCTTCAAACAACCTGTCCACGACTTTTGGAAAAGAACCCGCAAGAGACCCCGCGTCCCCAAGACTGTCCGCGTCATCGTCAAAGGTACGGACCCCAAGGGCCATCCGTTTGCCCAGACTGCCTACACCGTTGATCTCAGCGAGGACGGCGCGCGTCTCGACGGCATCGGCTTCCTAACCTCTCCAGGCCAAACCATCGAAGTGCGCCGCCTCTGGCGCAAGGCTCGCTTCCGCGTCATCTGGATCGGCCACGTCGGCACGACCGAATCTAATCAGGCCGGAGTAGTCCTGGAATCTGAAAAAAATATCTGGCGCATTGAACTCCCCAACACTTCCGCCACACCGTCATCCCCCCAAGGGCCTACGCTGCCGAAGAAATAATTTCTCCTCCCTCTTCAGCCTTTTCTTCGGTAGAATCTGCCCATCTACCATGTCCAAACCATCGCGCCGCAACATGCTCAAGACTGTTCTCTCAGGAGCCACTCTGGCTTCTCTTCCATCCGTCGCCTGGCCGCAGGAAAACCCTCCGATTAAACGCAAAGGCAATATCCGCCAGTCCGTTTCCCGCTGGTGCTACAAACAGATCCCGCTCGACAAGCTCTGCGCCTACGCGGCGGAAATCGGCCTAAAAGGAGTGGACCTGTTGAGTCCTGACGAATTTGAGGTGCCCGCGCACTACGGTCTCGTCTGCAGCATGGCTTATGCCGGCGGTGGCGAAATCCCCAGCGCCATGAACCGTGTCGAGAATCACGCCAGAATTGAAGAAGGCTTTCGCAAATATATTCCCCTTGCCGCCAAGGCCGGCGTCCCCAACGTCATCACTTTTTCCGGCAACCGCGCTGGATTGCCCGACGAAGAGGGCGCCAAAAACACCATCGCCGGCCTCAACCGCGTCAAGAAAATCGCCGAGGATCACGGCGTCACCATTTGCCTTGAGCTCCTCAACAGCAAGATCGACCACCACGACTACATGTGCGATCACTCCGCGTGGGGCGTTCAGGTCGTCCAGGCCGTAAATTCGCCACGCGTCAAGCTGCTCTTTGACATCTATCACATGCAGATCATGGAAGGCGATCTCGTCCGCACCATTCAGAAAAACATCGACTGGATTGCTCACTTCCACACCGGAGGCGTACCCGGCCGCCACGAACTCGACGGTACTCAGGAAGTCCAGTGGGACGGAGTAATGCGCGGCATCGCCGCCACGAACTTCCGCGGGTACGTGGCCCACGAATTCGTCCCCGCCCGCGATCCGCTCACTTCTTTGCGCCAAGCCGCTGACCTCTGCGATGTCTGACTAGTTCCTTTCTGCTCGTCTCATGCTTCTGCGGCGGGGGGCCTAACGAAACGTTTTTGCTCTTCCCTACACTATCCTTCAGCAGCAGTAGTCCGCACGATCAACACACGTCTAGGGTAGAAATCATGAAATGCGGTGGTAAGCCATCGCCCTTGTGGATTTGCGTCGGCCAAGACTGCCGGAGCCGCTGACGCACGCCGTCATTTGGCTTTCGCGCCACCGGTTAAGCCTCTGTGCAATTTTGAACAGACGGGACCTCTTTCAGCGGTATACCTTCCACCTGAAAATTGGAGGTTGACCTACGCCCGCGATGGTGACCCTTGGCTAGTTGCAAGGGCGCCATCGCGGGCACTAGTCCCCGAATACCCACTCTCCTCGGTGCCCGCCGGGGAGAGTGGTGTGTCCCCTTCTTTGTTTTCCAGCTTCGTTTTTCCGATTTTTCCTAGGCCCGTGCGCGTACACCGCTTTGTGAATCTAGCAAGCGTGGGGATTTCTTTTCTCTGATCTCTAGCTCCTCTCTCCCGCTTGCCCCAGCCGCTCTCTAAAATACTCTTTCCAACTCTCCGGCAATTCTTCCACTCGTAGTGCCGGCCGCACTGCGCGGACCTCCGCCTCTCCATACCTCTTCGTAACGTATAAATGCGTGATCTCCGAAACCGCCACGGCGTTCGCCTCCTGCGCCATCACCTTCACCTCATCGCCCGCGCCCACTTCTCCCTCCCGCACAACTGCCACGTAGAATCCGGTCCTCCGGCTCGCAAGGAATCGTTTCACCATGTCGTCGGATCCGAATCTGACGCCCAGTTTGTAGCAAGGCAGCCGTGGTTGCGTCACCGTTACTTCTGCAGTGCCGACGGAGATTCGGTCGCCCAGGTAAACGGACTCTTCAAGCAGTCCATCCTCGCCGTCATCAAGCGTGAAGTTTTCTCCAAACATGCCCATCGGCAGCTCCTGCCCCCGCAACTCTTTATTCCAGTAGTCATAGTGCGCCAGCGAGTAGCAGTAGACGGCTTTGTACTCGCCCCCGTGCACGCTCAAGTCCGCTTGGCGGTCTCCGTCTAGATTCAGCTTCCGCAATGCCACTCGCCCTGCGACCGGTTCCTTGAAGATCCCCGTCGTCACCCTTCTTCCGTGCCACTTCACTTCCCGCGGCAATCCCGTATTCACCGAAACCAGCTTCATGGTCATCCGTCCTTCGCCTGGCGCCGACTTCCCCTTAGATGTTCGGTTTCTAGTTCGGACTCCTAGTTTCCACCTATCGCTTTGAATGTTTCCCGTTTGGGTGCGAGAATTACGCCCGGAAAAGACGTGTACAGCGTTCGCGTGGGTTCTATGGCTGCGTTGAGGGAGTAACGATGGACGATTTCCCGGAGTTCATGAGGTGTTCTGCAAATAGAATTGCCACGAATAGTCAGGCGACTCCCGGCGTCGAGGGTTACGTCTTTGACGGTGCGGATGGGAGTCAAATGGCATTCTGGACTTGCCACTAAACCGCGGTTTCTGCAGAGCATGCGCACGAGTACGACGAATACATCATTGTGGTACAAGGCTGCTATACGTTACTGATTGGTGGCCGCCGCACTCCCATCGAAGCGGGGCAAGAGTATTTCATTCCAAAAGGACTCCCGCATGGCGGGGAGGTTGTCGCCGGCACCAGGACCATCCACGCCTTCGGGGGCCGCCGAGCCCAAAGGGCTCATCGGTAGACCAAGGCCGCGGGCAGCGTCTGTGCGAGTGGTGGCAGTGATTGTGGCATCCTCAAGTCATTCAGAAAAGAAAACGGGCGAACCGTGATCGGCTCGCCCGTCTGGCCATTGACAGTTTTATGCCGCGGCTCTTCCTGCTTTGAGGTGGTGTGCCGAGGAGTTCTCGACCGGGAGCGTCTGTACGGTCGGATTTCCCTGCATCAGTGGCACCAGGTTGGTTGCCACTTCCTTGAACAGCCCGTTGTCGTAGTTTTCGACGTCAGAGGCGGTTCTCCACAATGTCATGCAGCTGAATTGACCTGTGGCCGGGTCCAGCGACTCGATGTTATCGACGAATCCAGGCTGCGCCTGGATCCGCGGCAAAAACTGGTTGTTCAGTGCGTTCTTGAATTCATTTAGTTTGGCCGGGTTGATGGTGCAAGTAACGAGGCGTGAATGCATGTTCTCCTCCTTGTGGAAAGCATGGAACTGTGGTGCGTGGTAGCCCCAAAGGGGACTTCCCCGGGGAAGTAAGGGAACCGTACTCCCGCGCAGCCATCAGGTCAAGGACAGTGTGCACAAACGGCCCGGACGATAAATCCCAATTCTTCTTCGATCTTTGACTTTCACTACCGCTGGGCCGGGTGCGTTCCGGTCGCTTAAACCGGGACGTTTCAACGTCTTGCAGCTCTATTGGGATGATACCGAACGAACCAGGAAACTTTATTGGGGGCACTCTCGTACCTATCTCCAAGAACCGGCCCAGCGCCGGCCAGGAGGTGTCCTCTCATGCTTGACCGCTACAAGACTTTATTCGTCAAGACCACTCTCATTGCTGGTACCGCTCTTCTCCTTTTGCCACTCGGCACCCTCGCGCAATCCACGTCTGGTCCGCCAAGTGCCGGCCAATCCGGTTCTGAAAGAGCTACGACATCCGCCTCCAAGGATCGTTGGCTGCACGTCCGAGTCATCAGCTCGGACGCCAAAGGCGAGACCGTCCGCGTCAACGTCCCCCTCGAACTGGCGGAAAAGGTTCTCCCTGCCATCCACCAGGACCGTATTCATGACGGCAAGGTCAAGATCGACAACGCCCACGTCAACGATGTCGACCTGCGCGCACTCGTCGACGCCATCCGCACCACCAAGGACGGCGAATTCGTCACCGTGCAGAGTAACGATTGCGACGTGCGCGTGGCCAAACAGAGTAACCACCTGATCGTCCACGTCCTCGACAAACAGAATTCCAAGAAGTCCGAAGTCGAAGTCAAGGTTCCCATGAAGGTCATCGACGCGCTATTTTCCGCCGGCAAGGATGAATTGGACCTGGTGGCTGCGCTGCATGCACTTTCCGCCCAGGGCGACACCGAGCTTGTCTCCGTGAAGGACCATGAAAACATCGTGCGCGTCTGGCTCGATTCCAAAAACGTCACCGACTAGGACTGACGGGAGACAAACATGATACTGCTTGCGAAAGCGGCTCTCACAGTTGGCGGAACACTGGTTCTCGCGGGCGCCTATACCATGCGCGAAGGCGTGATTCGCATCGACGTTGACGAATACCGGGCCGGTGGCTCCCACGTTCATATGTGGGTTCCCGCCGCGGCGGTCCCCATGGCCCTGCACTTCGTCCCTGACAAACACATGCGCCACGTCTCCCATGATGCGTGCCAAGCGATGCCTATCCTTCATGCCATCGTCAAAGAACTGAAAAAGTATCCCGACACCGAATTCGTTGAAGTTGACGATCACGACCAGCACGTGCGGATACGAACTCAGGGAGGAAGACTACAGATTGATGTTGACGCGCCGGACCAGAAGGTTCACGTACTGTGCCCGCTCTCGACCATCGAAGACGTAGCCATCCAGATTGAGCAGCACGGCCCGGCCGCTTGAAATTCGCGACGCGAAGGCCGTTACTAATTTTCGAAATTAGATTTGAATCGTAAGAACTCTTACGATTCTTGCCAAGGTAAGCCGGAATTTGCTGCGCTAGCCAGCTCCGGCTGAGCCACTTTTGGCCTCTTGAAAATAAACCTCTTCAAACACCGCATCCTTCTTCCAGCCAGCTCGCTCCAGGATGCCGCGCACATTCTCCACCATCACTGGATGCCCGCACAGATAAGCTGTCGTCTCCTCCGCCCGCAACCCCCACTGGTGAGCATATTTTCGTAACAGGTCGTCGACCCGCCCCGTCTCGCCCCTCCAATTCGAATCCTCCCACGGCCGGCTCACTGTGGGAACATACTTGAACCACGGCGCTTCGTTCGAGTAGCGTTCCAATTCTTCGCGATAGCCGAACTCCCACGAACGGCTGGCGCCCTGTAGGCAGTACAGCTTATGGTTCCCGGGCATGGGGCTGTCGCCACTCTTCCAGTCCCGATAAAGCGTTCGAACGTAACTCACAAACGGGGCGATGCCGGTCACCGTGGAGACCAGCAGGTGATTGGTTCTGCCGCTGCGCAAATCCAGCATAAAGCGTCCCTTGGCAATTTTTCTGCACATCAGGGTATCGCCCTTTTTTAGCTTGAATAGGTCGGGGGTCAGATCTCCTTGCGGGACCAGCTCGACAAAAAACTCGAGCGCGTCTTCATACGGCGATGAAACGATAGAGTACGCCCTTTCGAGGCGTTTCCCGTCGCGCGCGACTCCCAGTGTCGCGTACTGTCCGGCGCGGAATTCGAACGGCCCCCCAGGGTCGATTCGAACGATCCAAAGATCGGGCGAGATGTCCCGGCGCTCAAGAATCCGGGCTTGATAGTGCTTGTCCGGGGAAGAGGCCATTTGTTTTTCATCCATCAGATTCAACACATTCACCGAAAAACGTACCGGGCGGAGCCGTCGCCGCTCCGCCCGGAATTCCATTCCCGCTGCAACCGATGCGAGACGCCTTCCACATCTAGAACCAAGGTCGAGGCGGCGGGGCTTCTCGGCGCACCGCGACCAAGATGGACTAGAACCTATCAATTTCAGGCTCGCAGAGCAATCCTCTGTCCCAAACGTTGGCTACGCGCGACGCTGAATCTGGGCTATTCGTAGGCTAGGGCGACAACCGGATCGTAGCTGGCGGCGCG
>DASQYT010000085.1:0-5162 GCA_035639075.1 Candidatus Elarobacter sp. | reverse complement strand
CTCGCCGAAGAGCTGAAAATTGTGATCGCCATCGAAGAAGTCTGGAACAAGTTTCTGCTAAGCCCGCTGGAGATGGCCGCCTACATCAAGGAATTTCAGAGTCCGTGGATTCAAGCATGGTTCGACGTCGGGAATGTGCTGTTGTACGGCTATCCGCAGGACTGGATTCGCACGCTGGGGAAGAGCATCGTCAAAGTGCACTTGAAAGACTTCAAGCGCAAGCCAGACGGCTACGAGTGGGTGAACCTTGGCGATGGCGATGTGGACTGGGAAGCCGTGCGCGCCGCCTTTCGCGAAATCGGCTACTCCGGGAGCGCCATCACCGAGCTGAAAGCCGGCGATGATGCCTATCTCCGCGACGTGAGCCGTCGCGTGGACCGCCTGGTCCTGGGCCGGACGTAGAGCGGGGCGGGAAATCTGAGACGGATGACACGGGTCATCCTTGCTGAGGAGGTCCTATGGTGTTCCCAAACAAAGACCCGATCACGCGGCGTGAGCTTTTGCGCGGGGCTGCAGCCGGAGTGATTGGGTTAGCCGTCCGTGCCGGCGCCGGAGGCGCGCGGCCATCGGCAAAGCCCCCCAACATCGTTTTCATTCTCGCAGACGATCTCGGCTATGCCGACGTGTCTTGCTATGGGCGTCCAGATCTTAGTACGCCCAATATCGACAGCATTGCCGCGCAAGGATTGCGTTTTCTGCAGGCTTACGCGAATTCCGCCGTGTGTACCGCCACGCGCACGGCGTTGATCACCGGTCGTTACCAGTATCGGCTGCGGCTCGGTCTGGAAGAGCCCTTGCGTGGAAACCTCGATGTGGGGCTTCCTCTAGAACACCCGACGTTGCCCTCGCTTTTGAAGAAAGCTGGCTACGGCACGACTTTGGTTGGCAAGTGGCATCTGGGTTTTCTCCCAAAATTTGGTCCTCTGAAGAGTGGCTACGATCATTTCTACGGGTTTCGCAGCGGGGCACTAGACTATTTCTCGCACACTATAGGTGGCAAGGATGATCTTTGGGACGACGACGTTCCGCTCCACCAAGCCGGCTACTTAACCGAATTGCTTGGCAGTCGTGCCGTGGACGTGGTCAATAGGTACGCGAAATCCGGCCAGCCATTCATGGTCAGCCTCCACTTCAACGCGCCGCATTGGCCTTGGGAAGCCCCCGGCGACGAAGCCGAGTCGGAGCGCTTGCGGCGACCGGGTAGCGGAGGCCTTGCTGATTTCGACGGCGGTTCGCAGAAGACCTACCAGCGAATGATTGAAGAAATGGACAAGCAGATTGGCCGTGTACTGCAGGCTCTGCATGCCAATGGACTGACAGACAACACGATAGTCATTTTCACCAGTGACAATGGCGGAGAACGCTTCGCCGACACCTGGCCATTCACCGGGAAAAAAACCGAATTGCTGGAAGGCGGCCTGCGCATTCCGGCAATAATCTCCTGGCCGGCTCGCATACCGCGGCGCCGGACAACTGAACAGGTTTCCATCAGTATGGACTGGGTGCCGACGCTGCTTGCCGCGGCGGGGGCCTCGCCCGACCCCGCCTACCCGCTCGATGGCGTGAACCTGCTGCCAACGCTCACACAGAATGCCTCGCCGGATTCGCGCAAGCTGTTTTGGCGTTACAAGGCGAACGCGCAGCGGGCGGCGCGCGATGGTGACTATAAGTTTCTCAAAATCCTGGACAACACGTTCCTTTTCAACGTGGTCGAAGACCCGCTGGAACGCGCCAATCTAAAGGAACGCAAGAAGGACGTTTATCAGCGGCTTGCGCGGGAGTGGTACGACTGGAATAGTTCGATGCTGCCCGAGATCAAAGAGAGCTTTACTCACAGCTTTAGTGGTGAGGAACTTGCCGACCATTTCGGTGCCAAGAAATCGGACCAGCTGCCGGACATCCCGGTCTCGCCGGATGACTAGCGCGGGCGCGACATGAGCCGCGGCGTTGACCGTCTCGTGCTACGCTCACTTCTTCCGTAGAGCGGTCCATTGTCCATCGGCTCGGCCCTCCACTTTCATTCGCCCCTTTGCCAAATCTCCATCAATCCACCCGGCCAGGGTCGCCGTCATGGGTGTCGGCTTTTCACTCGGCCACGTTCCGCTGAACGTAAGCTCGACATACCCGCTGCGCCACGTGCCGCTGACCGGCTGGTCCTGGCCAAACGCGCCGGACCATGTTCCTTTCATCGCGTTGCCGTCCCGGTGGAGATTCATCGATCCTTCGTAACGGCCGTAATCACTGGCGAATTTTACTTCCCATGTTCCGGAGGCTTCGCCCTCATTCGTTACGGCCTCCGCTTTGGCAGGAATCACCTTCACGTTGGAAAAATAGGCTTCCTCCCCGGGATAACCCCATAAAGCAACACTGCCCTGCAGGTCCTCGCCTTTCAAGCCATTCACGATCAAGCTCGGATTCTCCGATCCGTTGACATACAACTTCGCAGTCCTTCCGTGAACTTCGATCTTTACTTTGGTCCACACTTCAGGCTGCAGATCGGCATACGACTCGTAAATCCATGGCCATTCTCTTCGCAGCTTGTACCAATCGAAGCCCGGCGCAGCGACGTATTGCACGGAGTGGTTTCGCATGGCCTGATCTTCGGCGCGGGAATTCCCAGGCCGTAGGTAAAGCAAATCGTAGTGCGAAGCATCCGTCCTGGCCCGGAAGGCGATCCCGACGAAGCCGGGCATCCGTACACCCGGAGGCGTAGTGATCTTCAGGGCGATATCGCTCTCAATCGTTCCGTCCTGAAACTGGGTTCCCTTGAGAAAGGCGAAGATATCTTTATCCGATTGTGTGGTCAGGCGAAACGCTTTGCGCCCTTGGTATTCAACTGTCTCTGCCTTCCCGCCGCCGGTTACGCTCAGGTCGTTCAGATCGGTCAGGGCAAAGCTTTGTGCTGCCCGCGTAGTTGGCTCCGGGGTGCGAGGGACCTGTGCGTTCGCGGAAAGGAACGCAGACACAGCAACCAGTACGGCTCCCGTGGCGCGCAATACACGGGATACTTCAATAGTCTTGTCAAGCTTCGTTGGGGAAAGCGTGCAGGTTCTCATTCGGTGACTACCTCATTCTTCTCTGGAATTCCGGCCACTGTGGGAATCCTCACTGACTGCCAGGCCAGAGGACTCGCGGGCACTTCGCAGGCCAAAGAAAGATTCACGTAAGCTCCATAAAATGAAAGGTATGCGTTCGGACAAGGCCCACACCGGTGTTCGAGCTCGGACACCAGTGTCCGCAAATGAACAAAAATCGGCGAGCGGTTCTTTTCCTTGACCGGGCGTCACCCCAAGCGACCGGCTGGGCGAAGCCCCCGGCGAAAGACAAATTGGCTCTTGTAGCAGGCCAATATCTGGTAGAATTGGCCGAAGGTGAGAGACAATGCTTCCACTTCATCTCCAGCCACAGAGTCACGTTCCGCTGTACATCCAGCTTCGCGACCAACTGCGCGCCCTCGTGCACGCGGGCGATTTGCGCCAGGGCGACCGCATTCCCGCCAGCCGCGAGCTCGCAACCATGCTCGGCGTTCACCGCACCACCGTGGCGAATGCTTACGCCGAACTGGAATCGGAAGGCTTGATTCAAGGCCACGTGGGCCGTGGCACGTTCATCAAAGGAAACGGCAATGGACTAAAGATTACGCCGCCGGCGCCTCCGGTCCTGAACGGCAACGGCGGAATCCGCTGGGAACTGCTCTTCGCCGATGAACGCGGAGAAGAAATCCTGAGCCGCCTCACTGCCAACGTGCCGGAGGGTGCGCTTTCGTTTGTGATGGCATGTCCGGCTGAAGAATTTTTTCCCATCGAAGAATTGCAGACCTGCGTGAACGCCGTGCTGCGGCGCGAAGGCACGGAAGTGCTGAATCTTGGTCCGTCAGACGGCTACCCGCCGTTGAAAGCGGCACTGCTCGAGATGCTGCATCACGATGGCATTGCAGCCAAAGATGAAAACCTGCTAATCACTGACGGATGCCAGCAGTCGTTCGATTTGATCAGCAAAGCGTTTGTGCGGCCCGGCGATTCCGTGATTATGGAGAATCCGACGTACCCGGGAGCGGTCGCGATTTTTCACGGTGCGCGTGCTCGATGCTTGAGCGTTCCGATGAGGACGCACGCGGAGCCGGGAACGACTCTGGGGCTTGATCTGGAAGCATTGGAAGCGACGCTGGCTGCGAATCGCGTCAAGCTCATCCTGCTTACGCCGGATTTCCACAATCCGACGGGAACGTCGATGCCACTCGCGTCACGGCGCAAATTACTGGAGCTGGCCTCGCGTCACCAGGTTCCCGTGGTGGAAGATCACATTTACGCGCGGTTGCATGCGCGCGAGGAGCGCATCCCTTCACTCAAACAGCTCGACCGCGCCAACCTGGTCATTCATATCGACAGCTTTGCAAAAGTGGCCTTTCCCGGTTTGCGTGTCGGATGGATTGTCGCTCCACCAGCCGCGATTGAACGATTGCGCGTGGTCAAGCAGACGACCGATCTGCATACCGATCAGCTTGCGCAAGCTACCCTCGCGGAGTTTCTGCGGCGCGGGCTTTTCAGCAAACACCTTGCCAAAATGCGTAAGGTCTACACTTCGCGTCTGGCAGCGTTGCATGAAGCTTTGCGCAAACACATGCCGGAAGGAACGCGCTGGACCAAGCCGGAAGGCGGTATGTGCTTGTGGCTGGAACTGCCGCTGGGGTTCGATGCCAGCGAATTGCTGATTCACGTGAAAGAACGCGGCGTGTTGTTTGCTCCCGGACGATATTTCTACGTGCAAGCGCCGTTGCCAAACACGCTGCGATTGGGCTTTGCAAGCCTGGATGAAAAGCAAATTGCGCGTGGCGTCGCCACGCTCGCGGAACTGCTGAAGATTGAGATGCGCAAGCGGCAGCGCGGAGTCAGAAGAGCGGAGCGCAGCCGCGTGGCATTAGTTTGAAGGAAATCAGAAAATATTTCGGGACCGAGAGGAGAAGTGCAATGGACGCGAAGAAACCAAATGGAAGCGGTAACGGAACCAAAGGATCGAATGAATGGCGCGTGAAAGTCGGCCTCGCGGAGATGCTCAAGGGCGGCGTGATTATGGACGTCACGAACGCCGAGCAGGCGAAGATCGCCGAAAAAGCCGGCGCGTGCGCCGTCATGGCGCTGGAGCGCGTGCCCTCGGACATTCGC
>DASQYT010000084.1:0-8626 GCA_035639075.1 Candidatus Elarobacter sp. | reverse complement strand
GCGACGCGCAGGCGCGTTCCGGTGTCCACGCCAGGCGGAATCCGCAGCTCGATGGTCTTTTCGCGCTCGAGGCGCCCCTGGCCTCGGCACTCCGGGCAACGCTCTTTAACAATTTGTCCCGCGCCCTGGCACGCCGGGCAGGTGCGCGTGATGGTGAAGAAACCTTGTTGATAGCCCAATTGCCCACGGCCACCGCAGGTTTGGCAAGTTTGAACGCCGGTGCCTTTTTTCGCGCCTGTGCCGTTGCAAGCCTCGCAGTATTCCTGGCGCGGCAGCTTGATCTTGGTAGTCACTCCCGCGGAGGCTTCCTCGAACGTGAGCGACATGTCGTAGCGCAAGTCGGCTCCGCGTTGTGCTCGGCTACGCCCGCGACGGCTGCCGCTCCCTCCGAACAAATCCTCGAACCCGAAAAAATCTCCGAAAATGTCGTGGAAATCCTGGAAGACGGTGCTGTCGAAACCCTGACCGGCGCCTGCGCTGGAAAGTCCCGCGTGGCCGTAGGTGTCGTAAATTTGCCGCTTCTGAGCGTCGCTCAGGACGCTGTACGCTTCGGTGCACTCGCGGAACTTCACTTCCGCCTCGGCTTTGTTTTCAGGATTGCGGTCCGGATGCCACTTCAGCGCCGCCTTGCGGTAGGCAGATTTGATTTCGTCGACCGCTGCCGTTCGCGTAACGCCCAAGACTTCGTAGTAATCCCTTTGATGTCCCTTGGCCATGGAAACTCTGAATCTCCTTTAGTTCGCTGCTTCTTTCGATGCGGGACTGGGATGCACGGCTACGCGCACCATCGCCGGACGGAGAACGCGTCCATGAAACACATATCCCGGCTGAAAAACCTGCAGAATCGTGCCGTCTTTGTGGTCCGACGTTTCAGCGCGGTCCACGGCCTGGTGTAAGTGCGGATCAAAGGACTTTCCGAGGGGATCGATCCGCTCGACTCCGAGCTTCGTCACACTGTCCAACAGTTGCTTGTAGATGAGCTCAAATCCTTTGCGGTAATTTTCGTATTCGGCCTCGCGATGCGCCGCGAGAGCATGCTCAAAACCATCGATGATGGGAATGAGCCCTTCGATCACGCGAGCCGTGGAGCGCCTGGAATCTTCAAAACGCTCCTTCTCGATCCGCTTGCGGTAATTGTCAAAGTCGGCTTGCCGCCGAAGCAGCGTTTGGCGCAATTCTTCCAGGTCCGCGGTCAGCTTGGCCAGCTCCGCATCAGCTTTCGCGGTATCGGCAGCGACGGCCTGAGCTTCCGCGGATTGTTCGGCGCTCAGGCCGCTCTCTTCCTTATTAACGTTGATATTGACGTTTACATCTTTGTTGCTCAATTTCTTTTCTCTCCTGTGCCAAAAAGTTCTCAAGGCTTGCTCAGCGCTTCGCTGAAGAGCTGCGCGACGTATGCGACGGCGGTCATGGCGCGCTCGTAATGCATGCGCGTCGGCCCCAGTACGCCAAGCGAACCCTGGACCAAATCGTTCCTGGTGTATGCGGCGCTGATGAGGGCCAGGTTCTCGCCTGCTTCAGAAATTTCCTTCACGCCGATTTGCACGTGTACCGGTTCGGGCGTTTCAATGCAGGCATTCAACACCGTGACAAGCCGGTGCTTTTCCTCGATAGCTGCCAGCAAATCACGCAACTGCGCCTGGTCCACGAATTCCGCTGCACCGATGATCTGCGCCGTGCCTTCGACGTGCACGTGCGCTGCGGCTTCATCTCCCAACACCGCTGGGTCGCACAATGTCAGAGCGCTTTGCGCCATGCCTTCGTAACGCTCACGCTCCGTCGCCAGCTTCTGCAAAAGGTCGGCGCGGATGGCTTCTAGCGTCCAGCCGGAGTAGTGACGATTCAAGAAGTCCGCAGTCGCGTCGAGTTCCCCCTGGGTGAACAACCGGTTGGGGCGCAGGATTTTGTCCCGCGTATTCCCGCCGGGCGAAATGAGCACAACAACTACGCGGCCGTCAGGAAGGAGCCACATCCGCGCGTGCTCCAGAACGGTCTTGCCCAAAGGAGGCGACACAATGATGCCAAGGCCGTTTGAAACTTCCGCTAGCACGTGGCCGGCGCGTTCGGTAATTTCCGCCGCGCTGGTGGCGCCTCCCATCTCACGCTGGATCCATTCACGATCCACCGCGGTGATGGTTGCTTGCGAAGCAATCTCTTGCGCAAAGAACCGGTATGCCGCCGCTGTCGGCACGCGCCCTGCCGAGGTATGCGGCTGATACAGAAAGCCGCCATCCTCCAGATCGGCCATCACGTTACGAATCGTGGCGGTGCTCAGGGATTCCTCAAACGCTTTGGATATCGCGCGCGAGGACACAGGTTCTCCTGTCTCGATGTACGCGCGGACGATATCCGCCAGAATCTGGCGGTTGCGCCGTTCTTGGAGGGCTGAATTCCTCATAGCAGCACTCTACTCCTAGTGCTAAAGAGCGCCACCTACTATTGTAGAAAGCGTGTCAAGCGGGGTCAATGTAAGACACTTCTCGGTTGGCGGTAAAAAATAGATGAGGCAGGACTTATCCTGCGTCTAACAGCCGCCTCTTTTGGCTATTCCCTAGTTTCGTGGCAAAACTAATTGTTGTCGATTTGAGCGCGCTGCAGTTTGTCGGAATAATCGATGTACACTGTCTTCCACTCGGTGAAGAAATCGATTGCGGCAATGGCTGCTTCGCGATGGCCGTTGCCAGTTTGCTTGGTGCCACCGAAGGGCAGGTGAGTCTCCGCACCGATGGTCGGCGCGTTCACGTAGACAATGCCGGTGTAGAGATCGCGGGTGGCCTGAAAGGCGCGGTTCACGTTGCGCGTGTAGATGGAAGCTGACAACCCGTAGGGCACGCCATTTGCAACGTCAATGGCATCTTCCAAATTGTGGATGGGAATCACGCAGACGACTGGCCCGAAAATCTCCTCCTGCGCGATGCGCATATTCGGCCTGCAGTCGCCGAACACTGTCGGTTCGTGGAACGAGCCCTTCGCGTATACGCCTCCCTCCAGGCGGTTTCCGCCCGTCAATAATTTCGCGCCTTCGTTTTTCCCGATCTCCACATAGGACATCACCGTTTTCAATTGCGCCTCGTTGATGCACGGCCCCATTTCCGTGGAAGCATCCAGCCCGTCGCCAACCTTCAGGGACTTCACGCGCTCCACAAACCGCGAGACGAACTCGTTGTAGACGCTCTTGTGGACCGCGACGCGGCTCGCCGCTGTGCAACGCTGACCTGTGGTGCCAAATCCTCCCCAGACCGCGCCATCCACCGCCAGGTCCAGGTTCGCATCGTCCATCACGATGATGATGTTTTTCCCACCCATTTCCAGGCTGCAATGCTTGAAATCGGGAGCGCAGGTTTTCGATATGACGCGCCCCACTTCCGTCGATCCCGTAAAACTGACTACCGGCACGTCGCGATTCTCCGTCAGCGCAGCGCCAACCGTCGAGCCGCTGCCGCCCACGAGGTTAATCGCGCCGCGCGGCACGCCCGCTTCGGTGAGCACCTGCACCAGGTTGTAGACCGACAGCGGCGTATCCTGAGCGGGCTTAATGACTACGGTATTTCCGCTGATCAAAGCGGGCATAATCTTCCAGGACGGAATCGCCATCGGAAAATTCCATGGAGTGATCATCGCGCACACGCCAACCGACTGGCGCACGCTCATGGCAAACTTGTTGGGCAATTCCGAAGGCGTGGTCTGGCCAAACAGCCGCCGCCCTTCGCCAGCCATGTAATACGTCATGTCGATGGCTTCCTGGACGTCGCCGCGGGTTTCCGCGAGGACCTTGCCCATCTCGCGCGTCATATCCTTGGAGAACTGCTCTTTGCGCTGAACCAGCAGTTCCGCCGCGCGGAACAGGATCTCCGCACGCTTGGGCGCAGGCACCAGCCGCCAAGACTTGTACGCTTCTTTCGCGGCATCCACGGCCGCATCCGCGTCCTCAGCGGTGGAAGACGCAAACATGCCAACCAATTCGTCCGTGTTGGCGGGGTTGCGATTTTCGTAGGCTTTTCCGCTTCGCGATTCCACCCACTCGCCGTTGATAAAATTTTTGAAAATCCGGGGCGCAACTGCCGTAGCCATACTTCCTCCTCGATGCCTGAAGCTCGCCGCTTTGCTGTTCGTCTGGTCCTCTGCGGACGTGAACGCGAGATACCACTTGCGCGGAGTCTGAATTCTACCGTTACGTCTTAATGCGGTCAAACGCCGCCCCATCGAATCGCATCACGACAAAAATCCACAGATTTGCCTGGAATCCCATTCAGCTTCCATCGTATCTAACCAGTACGATGAGACGCCCTGTGTTCAACGGTTGACTTGCCTGCTTCCTCGTGGAGGGGTCCCTCTACCTCATCGCGCTTGCGGCGCAGGCCCTGGCTCGTCTGTTCAAGGCTGCGTCTTAGCGCTTTAGCTCGTTTCAGTTGTTTGGAACAACGGTGCCAGCTTTTTAATACAGACTAAGGTGCGTCTCTTCAGCATCTTATAGATACTTAAATGTTTACTTAACAATGCGATTACTAGTCTGGTAGACTCGCGAATGTAGAAAAGTGCGCCCCGACTCTGCTCGGGGCTTTTTCTTTTTTGGACGCGGCAGCCTTGCTGCCGCTTTTCTTTTGTACTGGCGGGGGCTTGCCAGGCGCTCCGGCGCCGATACCCCCGTGTCGTACGTCGGCTTCCTGCCGGCGTCTCTGATTTCTCCATTTCGTAGTGCCGGCATCCTGCCGGCGTTTTGTTTTTCTCTGTGACCTCAGTGCTCTTCTCTCTGTGATCTCTGTGTTAGGCCTTTGCATTAGGCTCTGTCTTTTCTTCCGCTGTTAGCTGTCAACTCTCAACTTCTGCTTTCAGGACTCAAAACTATGAACGACAAAAAAATCAATCCTGTACAGGTGTGGAAACAAATGGAAGACCTGCTCGCGCCGCAGCTCAGCTTTTCGCTGTCCGACCGCGCCGTCTACTCGCATCTTCTTCGCCACAGCCGCCTCGAAGGCAAGCTGCAGTTCCAGTTCTCGATTCCTTGGCTGGCCCATCGCGGTGAGCGTTCCTATCAGCGCCGCTGGGAGGCACTCGTCGATGAGGATTTTCATTTCTCAAAACGAGCCAGCATAAGCGCTTTCGCTTCTTCCAGCGCGGCGATGGCCTGTTCCCGGCTGACTCCGGGATATTGTTCCAGAAATTCATCGAGCGTATCCCCGGCTTCCAGGTAATCGAGGAGCGTTTGGAAAGGCACGCGCGTGCCCCGGAAGACAGGTTCACCGCTGAGGATCTCCGGGTCTTGGATAATGACGCTCGGCGAGTTTGCGGCCATGGCGAACCTCCTTTCCGCGTTTTGATTATCTCATCTCTCAGAAACAACCGCCTCAAAAAGTGTCAAACCGGCCAATCTAACGACGACTCTAAACCCGCAGACGCAAGACCGGCGTGTGCGCCACGAGGGGAAATCGGGGAAAATCGAGGGCAGACGGAACATTTCTGATATTTGTTTCACAAGACTCACTTAGATCATAAGGGAAACTTCCCGTCCGTCCGGACCTCGACCCACACACCTGCAGGAGCGGATTCGCACGTTTATTCCCGATCATACACAAGGATGCTCTTGGGCCTGCTTTGGCCCACTGGGCGCACGGTCACCGTCAGGGTCTTGAGATCTCTAGAGAGCTCGATCTGCCGGGTGCCCGTAATCTTGCCTTTGAATTTCTCTGTGATTTCCAGACTGCGCTCGTTCACGCGGCGGCCCGAATATGCAGAGCCTGCATCCCCGTTCGGACTGAGGTCCGGATAATCGTTCCCATCGAACTTCATCCTCTTAGCCATTTTTGCATCGGGACCACCGTTAAATGACAGGCCGTCACCCTCGTAGGGCTGGATCTGGAGCTCGATCCCCGCCTTCACTTTCTCGCTCTCGCTGTCCCATGTGCCCGGAAAACCTGAACTCCCCGCCGTCCGCTCGTACACATAGGGCACGCTCGACGCCGAACCGTCGGGCGCGTATTCCGTATAGGCGTCGTTAAGCGTCTTGCCATCTTCGGAAAGCGTCCAATACCCCGTGAGGAGCGTGCGGCCCTTCATCTTGCGCATGACCTTCCAGTTGTTGGGCCCCTCCACCGTGACGGAAAGCGTGGTCCCCTGCAGGGCCGGCTGGTCACTCCCGTCGGCTACGATTGTGTCGACTTGGCCGGGGCCAAAGGTGAAGGTATACTTGTTTGCACCCACGGCCTCAACCTTCATTTCGTCGTTGAGTTTGCTCTTGGACGGGTTCACCTTCCATTTGCCTACGAACGGATCGTTCGCTGCCCATACCGAGCTCGTAACCAGACAAGCAACCAGCAGCAACCCAAAAGTACGACTTAACATTTAGTCCTCCTTAATCGGAGTTTCCTTTTTGACCCCAACAAATGGCGCTTATCTTCCCAGCGCATCTCTCTGTTCGTCAATGTCAAACATTCTTCACCGGGATCGCCCCTAATGGTACGAAACCCCGAACCAGCAGGTACCGCACCCTTTCGTCTTTGGTTTTTGCCTTCCTGTCGCAGGCAGGAAAGGGTGGGTCCTTCTGCGTTTCGGTTTTTCACTAGCGAACTTGTCCCTTGGTCTTGTCCGCCACCACCCAGCCGCCCTTCATCACCCATTTCACTTTGCTCACGGCGATGTCGATATCCGCCAGCGGATCTCCTTCCACTGCTACCAAGTCGGCGTAATATCCGGGCGCAACGGATCCCAGCTCCTTTTCTTTGCCCAACAACTCCGCTGCATTCGTCGTTGCCGTGCGCAACGCCTGCTCCGGTGTCATTCCTGCTTTCACGAACCATCCCAGCTCGCGGGTGTTCTGTCCAAACATCGTATAGATGGCGTCCGAACCCATCGCAAATTTCACACCGGCCTTGTGCGCCTTGCGCGCCGTCTCCAGATTGCGCTCAATGAACGCCTTGGTCTTCTCCTGAAAACCGTTCGCATAGCCAACCTTCTGCCAGTTATCCAGGTAATAGCGGTTGTGATCGATCGTGGGAACGTAAAACGTACCGCGCTTGGCCATTTCCTGAATCGTGGCGTCGTCCATGTCCGTCGCATGCTCCAGCGAGTCCGTTCCTGCCCGCACAGCGTCGCGCGCCCCATCCGGGCCGTACGAGTGAATCGCAATTTTCTTCCCGAACTTGTGCGCGGCGTCCACGGCGGCTTTGATCTCTTCATAGTTGTAAGTTTGAAATCCAGTCACGTCGTCATCCGTGCCGGTCGAAGCATACATTTTGATCACGTCCGCGCCCGCGGCAATTTGTTGGCGCACCGCTCGCAAAACTTCGGGCACGCCATCGGCGATGCCTCCAGCAGGAAGATTTATCCCCGGCTTGTATGGCGCGTTCGTGATGTAGAGTCCATACCCACACACAAACATGCGCGGACCGGTCATTTCTCCGCGATTGATCAAATCGCGCATCGCAATGTCCATGTATTGATCCGCGCCGAGATCGCGCACGGTTGTCACGCCTGCTTCCAGCGTACGCATGGCGCCTTTGCGAGCCAGAAACACTTCCACGGCGGGAGGATTGCTCGTCAGTTGCTTCAGCATCGGTTCGCCCGGAGTCTCGTCGGTATAAATCGTCATGTGCGTGTGCACATCGATCAGCCCGGGCAATCCCGTGAATTTCGACAGATCAATCGTCTCCGCGCCTGGCGGTATCGCCGATGCATCGGTGGTGACCACGCGAATGCGGTCAGCCTCCACAATCACAATGGCATTCGTCCAAAGCTTCCCCTTGCCATCCCAAAGCTTTCCAAAGCGCACGGCCCTGATGGCCTTGGCTGTCTTTGGGGTCGGTCCCGTCTGCGCGTAAATCCAAGCCCCACAAGTGGCACTGAGAACCGCCGCCAGCAAAATCTTCACGGGTTTCATGGCACACTCACCCCTCGTCCCATAAATACATGGTGAACGATGTCTGTTTTCTAATTCAGTTGTCGATGGAATGCAATCGCGAAGAACTACTGCTTACTGCTGATGGCGAACCGTCTGAGAAGGTGTCACATTCTGCAAAGAAGAAGCGCTCACGGGAGGCATGGGCGGCGCAACGCCCGCGGTCTGCGAGCCCAGGCCCAATTGCTGAAGCGTTTTCGCATCAAGCTTGCCCGTCGGATTTAGCCCACGGGCTTCCTGGAATTTTCTGGTCGCTTCAATCGTCGAGGCGTCCCACTTCCCGTTCGGTTTCCCCGTAAACGAACCGTCTTTCGCGAGCGCCTGCTGAATCTCGGAAATGCGCTCAGAAGTGGGAGCCTTTTGCCCCCGTTCCCGCCGGCTCGATCTCCTGGACCTTTTCCCGTGTGATGCGCTACTGGCCTTGGAAGAAGCGGCCTTTTTTGGCGCTGCGGCCTTTGCTTGCGCCGTACTCGCGAACACACCTAGCCCCGCCGCCAGGAACAGCGTCAGGGCCAGGTTGGTCGCTTTTCGGACTCGCATCATGATTAGTGTCTGGTTTCGTTCGGTCGTTGGTGCCGCAAACTATTGCTGAGCGTCAGCCGGTACTTTGCCCGACAAATAGAGCGTCAGCACCCGGTCGCTGTCCTGCCGGCGAAGAACCTTGAAGACAACATCTTCACCGTGCTTGAGTTTTGTCACGGCCTTGCGGTAATCGGCAACGGAGGTCACCGCTTC
>DASQYT010000083.1:0-25851 GCA_035639075.1 Candidatus Elarobacter sp. | reverse complement strand
TCATCCTCGCTGGCGTGACCCTGTTATTGATCGTTGCGGCGGCCTTGGCTTGCCTCATCCCCGCCCGCCGCGCGGCCGCCGTCGATCCCATGGAAGCATTGCGCTATGAATAGCCAGCGCTGACACAGCTCTACTGTGGCTTCGGGAGTGCCGCCATAGCTTCTCGAAACGAAGCCAGATTAGTCTTATCCACTACGGCCGTGCCGGTATCCACCCCGCTCGGCAATGGTGATGCCGGGGCCGTGCGCCAGTCCTTAAATTCCTTCACCGCGTTGTGGTGCAAGTCGTCCAGGAATTTCAGCCCGTAGTAGCTCATCACGTACGGTTTCTGAGCGATCGTCGACGAGATTGCGCCTTTCTCAATCAGGTCCAGGGTCTTCGGATCCTTGTCAAACGCCACGATTGGCAATTTGCCTGCCATGTTGAACCGCTCCAAGGCGTCCGCGGCTCCGGGCCCTCCTGCTGCTTCCAGACAAACGATTCCGTCTATTTTTTCTTTCTTCAGAATCAGGTCGGAGATCTGGTCGAACGCGTTACGCCAATCCCCTTTGTCATCCAGAATCTTCGTCAGCTTCAGCGCCGGGAAATTCTTCAGTCCATCCGCCACGCCCGCCAGGCGATCGTCCAGGTTGCGCTGGCCAGGAATGGTAATCACCACGATGTTTCCTTTTTGAGCCAGCGCCGCCATCCGCCTCACGCTCTCTCTCCCGGCCCGCACGTTATCCGTCCCGATATACAGCAGCCTCTTCGACTCCGGCACGTCCGCATCCACGCAAATCACCGGAACCCCGGCTGCCACCGCTTTGTCGATGTCCGCCCGGAAAAAATCTGTTCGCGCTGCGGAGAGGCAGATCCCTGAAGGCTGCTTTTCCATGAGGTCGCGGAACATGGTTGCCTCTGCGCCGGGGTCATAAGTCTCCGGACCGATCAGTTCAGCCCTTACGCCCAGCGCCTTGGCCGCATCCAGAAAGCCTGCTTGCGCTTCCTGCCAGTACGGCAAATTTATGTTCGTCGCCACAAAGTAGTACTTCTCGGTTTCCGCGTGGTATGGCTTCGCGCAAGACACAAAGACCGCCGCCACCAGGAGAAGAAGAAAAGATGCCAGGGCTACTGCATTTTTCCTCATTGAAATTCTCCTTTCGCATTCCGTCCGGCCTTCGGGAACTGAATTCCTCGTACCGATGGCATTCTGATTGTTAGGGAATCCTCCATGCTGTTTTCCCGGAGGCTGATTTGCAGCCGGATTCTAACACCACCCGGTCCCGTCAACGTATTCTTTTGATTTAGGGAGAGCCCGCCCACCTATTTTCAGGCGACGGTTCAGGCGGAAACGCCACGCTTCGCGGGTTGCAACTTGGGGAGTTTTTTTAGGAACGCTTGCGCAACTCTTCGGCAGGAACCGCAACGACTCGGCCGTCGCGCCAAATAAACATCGGCAACCCTTCGCGGGCATGTTCCTCAATAGCGTTCTCGACCGCCGCCCTAAGCGCCATCGTGGCACGTTCGAGCAATGGCAATTCGAGAACGTTTGCAGGAGGCTTAGTCATGATGCTCCGTAACGCACGATCAACTCATTGTAGCGCCTTGTGTCGGCAACGTGAAGTTCCCCTTCCTCTCCGTATGCGATGATCGCAGGCACGGAGCCGGAGTTGTCATAAAATATCCATCTGTCCGCGAGCAATCGGTAGTGAACTAAAAAATTTGCCATCGAACGGTCGAACCTTCGTCGCACTACACCTTCAGGGACATCATGCCCGCCTCGCAAGACCCGCTCTCTGATTCTCGCCAGCGCAAGCTCGACGCTCGGTACCCACAAGTAGAAAAAGTGAACCGCGTAGCCGCTTTCCTTCAGGCGCCGAATCACACGCAAATAGCTTCGCCCTGCGCGAGTCGTTTCATATCCGAAGTCATCTCTCCTTCTCATAGAGAGTTCAATCTCTCCCAGCATCAGCCGGCCGGCTCGAATAGCCGCTGCTTCGGGAGAAAAAGGCGACATACCCGCAGCGATCAAGTCGGGATTGATAAAATTTCGGCAGTTTGCGTATTTTGGCAGGAATTCTCGCGCAAATGTGGTCTTTCCTGCACCATTCGGTCCCGCAATAATGTAGACATTAGGATCCACGAGAATTCAGAAGCCTACCTGCAAGCTTACCCCGTTCGCAAGGAAGGCCCGCCTCCTGGGTCCGGCATCCAACCAACTCAGCTCTTTTCCGAATTTCCCACTCTCAACCCGGCTCAGCCTCCTCTTATCCCCCACGATCCAAACCACTTACTAGTAATTACTTGACAAATCCTAAGAATATAGTATAATAGTAATTCAAGTCGGTCACGATTCTTCCGTGCCTCTCCGGTCATGGGCACCCACCAAGCGGTTCTTCTAACTCCTTCAAAATCAGTCCATCTACGCAGGAGAGTTCTCTCTCCACAAATCGCGCCCGTAAGCCCTTTGTTTTCCACACTTGCAAAGAGTGCGCAACCCTCTCATTCCACACACTTTAGCTTTCCTTTGTTTTCATGCACTTACGAACTCTTTTGCACCGGTGAAAAGAGCAACCCCTTTCCCTTCATGTGCTTCCGCACTCTTTGCCAAAAACACCCCGGGTGGGGGTGGGTCTTGTTTGGCGGTCATTTCTCTAAGCGAGCCTCGCGCCCCGCGGATATTCCCCATTCCTCCACTCTGGCCCCTGTGTTCTCGGTGGCATCCGTGTTGATTCCCATCCGTTCTTTGACTTTCGATCGAAGATCCCGACTCGATCGGGACTGTCGACTGCCAACCTCAAGTACTCGCTGCCCGCGAGTCGCCGCTCACTTGCTGCTAGAATCAGAGCAGCCCTCAAAGGAGCTTCCCATGTCTGAAGCCGCCAAGGCACCAGCCTCCACACCGACTCGCGTCGAGTCTGACTCCATGGGCAAGATCGAAGTCCCCGCCGACCGCTATTACGGCGCGCAAACCGCCCGCTCGCTCATCCACTTCGCCATCGGCAAGGACACCATGCCGCCCGAGCTCATCCGCGCCTTCGGCATCCTCAAAAAAGCCGCCGCGCTCGTCAATCAGGATCTCGGCAAGCTCTCGCACGAAAAGTGCAGCCTCATCGTCCGCGCCGCCGATGAAGTCATCGCCGGAAAGCTCAACGACCACTTCCCTCTTCGCGTCTGGCAAACCGGCAGCGGCACGCAAACCAACATGAACGTCAACGAAGTCATCTCCAACCGCGCCATTGAAATGGCCGGCGGTGTCATGGGCAGCAAGAAGCCCATCCATCCCAACGACGACGTCAACATGTCGCAGTCCTCCAACGACACGTTTCCCGCCGCCATGCACATCGCCGCCGCCACGGAAACGTCTCGCCGGCTGCTTCCCGCCGTCAAGACTCTTCGCGACGCGCTCGACGCCAAAGCGAAAGAATTCGCGGACATCGTCAAAATCGGCCGCACTCACCTGCAGGACGCCACGCCGCTCACGCTCGGCCAGGAATTTTCCGGCTACGTCAATATGCTCGACCGCGATGGCGGCCGCATCGCCGTCGCTCTCGACGGCCTCTACGATCTCGCCATCGGCGGTACCGCTGTCGGCACCGGCCTCAACGCGCATCCCGAATTCGCCGAACGCGCCGCGCGCAAAATCGCTGAACTCACCGGTCTTCCCTTTCGCTCGCATCCCAATAAATTCGCCGCGCTCGCCGCGCACGACGAAATCGTCTTCGCCTCCGGCGCGCTAAAAACGCTCGCTGCCTCGTTCATGAAAATCGCCAACGACATTCGCTGGCTCGCTTCCGGCCCGCGCTGCGGCCTCGGCGAACTCACGCTTCCGGAGAACGAACCGGGCTCTTCCATCATGCCGGGCAAGGTGAACCCCACGCAGGCCGAAGCCCTCACCATGGTCTCCGTGCAAGTGATGGGCAATGACGCCGCCATTGGCTTTGCCGGCTCACAGGGCAATTTCGAGCTCAACGTTTTCAAGCCGGTGATGATTTTCAATTATCTGCACTCCGTCGCACTCCTCGCCGACGCCTGCAACAGCTTTGTCGAACACTGCGTTCGAGGCGTCGAAGCCAATCGTGACCGCATCAATCACTACCTCCATCATTCCCTCATGCTCGTCACCGCTCTCGCTCCGAAAATCGGTTACGACAACGCCGCCCAGGTCGCCAAAGCAGCTCACCACGCCAAGATCAGCCTCCGTGAAGCTGCTATCAAACTCGGCTTCGTCACCGCCGAAGAATTCGACGCCCTCGTCAAGCCCGAGGACATGACCCACCCATGAATGCTTTTTTCAAATCACTGCATTGGCTTATGCTTCTGGGAGCCACACTCGGCATTTCTTCTATAAGTGCCGCACAAACATACACTGGACCAAGGTGTTTCGGATCACTTTGCATCGATCAAGAGGTTACCGCCCAAGACCTTATTCATCGGATGGGTGAGTCAAGCTCGGCTTGGGATCGCCATAGTATTCGGGACGGTCGGACAATTCTCTCATTCTTCGTATCTGAGGATTCCGAGGTAGTCGGAATCCTCCTGACAGACTCCAGTTATCAGAAGGCTTCCGCGAAAGATCTAAGCGCGAAAGCGAAAAAAGATCTGCGCGCTTGGAAAACGGGTGAAGACATCGGCCTTGATAGCTCGGAAGAAGGCATAGTGAAGGCCTACGGAAAGCCAACGGGACAATACGAATTTCGGACTCAGGAGAACGGTTCTCAAGTAACCGTGAAGAATCTTTCTTATAGAGGGCGCGTAAACGGGGTTGTAAAGTCGGCAGATTTCACGATGAGGAACGGTAAAGCTTCTCGAATCGAATTCTGGATTCAAGGCGACCCTGGCCCCACATGCCTGGGTTACACATGCGAGCCTCAGTCTGCGCGCGCCGTGTTCCGAGAACTCGGCAAACCGAAGAATATGACGGCAAATACTGATGTCATCTGTTACCAATCCGAGGACGGGAAGAGCTTTCTTAGCGCGGATTTGGGACATCACGGAGAGGCTGATATTGATGTCGTTTTTCTGAGTGATTTTCCGAATTGCCTTCATAAGACTGCCTCGACGACAAAGAACAGCCTATCCGAATGGAAAACTTCAGAGAGCATTCATTTGGGAAGTTCGGAAGAAGAAGTGGTGAAAGTTTATGGGAAACCAACGCGTGAAGAACCGGTGAATGCTGCAAAGTGCTGCAAATACATGATTCCAGGCTCGCGCAAAGGTGATCATTTACCCGACATCGGCCAGAAAGTCCTCTTCTACGAAGGTATGGAGCTACATCAGACGGGTTTTGGGATTAGAAACGGAAGAGTTTCATTCATTTGGATTTCCGATTCGGAGTGATGCGCACATGACCAGCCGATTTACTAAACGAAAGATGGTCCACCATTCCCACGTGATTCAGCACTTATGGTTCAAGAGTGCTTGTCTTCTGTTTCCCGCGTTCGCGCTTTTCGTACAGCAAGGAAGTGCGCAGGCGACGCACACGCTGAAGGCGACGCCGAAGACGGTGGCTTGGGGGTACTACGATGCGAAGGCGGTGCCGGTGTTGCGCGTCAAGTCCGGCGACACGGTGGAAATTCAGACGCTGATCACCAACAGCCCGAAGCGGCTCGAAGATGCAGGCCTGCCGCCGGAGCAGGTCGAGCAGTCTCTGCGCGACATCACCGATCAAGTGAAGGACAAAGGCCCGGGCGGACACATTTTGACGGGTCCGATTTACATCGAAGGCGCGGAAATCGGCGACGTGCTGGAAGTGAAAATTCTGGCGATCAAGCTGGCGATTCCTTATGCCTACAACGCGTTCGGGGCGGGGCGCGGCTATCTGCCCGACGATTATCCTTACTCGAAAATAAAAATCATTCCGCTCGACGAGAAGAGCATGGTGGCGAAATTTGCCCCGGGCATCGAGATTCCGCTGCATCCCTTTTTCGGCAGCATGGGCGACGCGCCGCCGGAAAGCGCGGGCCGCTTCAATAGCGCTCCGCCGTGGATAATGGCGGGCAATCTCGATAACAAGGACCTCGTCGCCGGCTCCACGCTCTACATTCCCGTGCACGCGCCCGGCGCGCTCTTTGAAGTCGGCGACGGCCACGCCGGCCAGGGCGACGGCGAAGTGGACATCACCGCTCTCGAAACTTCGCTCATCGGCACGTTTCAATTCATCGTGCGCAAGGACCTGCACCTGAAGTGGCCGCGCGCCGAAACGCCCACGCACTACATCACCATGGGCCTCAACGATGACCTGAATGCCTGCGCCACGCTCGCCGTCCGCGAGATGATCGATTTTCTGGTGACCGAAAAGCATCTCTCCCGCGACGACGCCTACATGCTCGCGAGCGTCGCCGCCGACCTCCACATCACCGAGCTCGTCGACGGCAACAAAGGCGTCCACATGATGCTCCCCAAATCCATCTTCGTCTCCGGTTCGCCAAAATGAAAGTCGCGCCCTTCCTTTTAACGGTCTCACTCGCGGCTGCACCGGTCACTTCGCCCCAGCTTCTCCGTGAACTCTCTTTTCCGGCCTCTGTGTCCTCTGCGTTAAATCCTTTTCTTCCGATGGTCTCGGCTTCTGTTGTAGGGGCGCAGCATGCTGCGCCCTTACTGCCGAACCCGCAAATGAACACGCAAGTCCGCGAATGGTGCAAACCGCTTCCTCGCCCGGAATACAAATCGCTCCCGCGCGTTCTTCCCGATGATCCGTGGTTTGAAATCTACAAGGTTGCGCCCGGAGTCTTTGCCATCTACGAGCCGCATCAAGCTGAAGAAGTGATTTCCTATCTGATTGTCGGCAACAAACAGGCGGTGCTCTTCGACACCGGCATGGGCATCAGCGACATTCACAAAGTCACCACGAAATTGACTTCGCGCCCGGTGGTGGTTCTCAATTCCCACTCCCACGACGACCACGTGGGCGGCAACTGGCAATTCCCTTTCATCTTCGGCATGGACACGGATTTTACGCGGGAGAATGCGAAAGGTTCACGCGAAGATGCGCAGGCGGAAATCACTCCCGATCAGCTCTGCGGCGATTTGCCCAAGGGCTTCAATCCAAAAACGTACGCCACGAAGCCGTGGATGATTTCGCACTTCATCCATGACGGCTTCACAGTGAATCTGGGCGGGCGCAAATTGGAAGTTCTTGGGACGCCGGGCCACACGCCGGATTCCATTGCGCTGCTCGATCGCGCCAACGGCTTGCTCTTTACCGGCGACACCTACTATCCCGCTCCCATCTGGCTGTTCCGTCCGGAAACCGATCTCGACGCTTACGTGAACTCCGTGAAGCGGCTTGCGGCGCTTGCGCCAAATTTGAAACTCGTGCTGGGCGCGCACAACATCCCGATCGCCGAACCTTCCGTGCTTTCGCGGCTCGTCAACGCGATCCAGGCAGTGCGGTCCGGCCAGGGAACCGTCAAGCCCGCGGGCGAAGGCAAAGCCATCCACAGCCTGGACGGTTTCGATTTTCTTCTCGCCGCCGCGAAGAAAGAGAAAAATTAGTTGGAGAAGTTCATCGCGTATGCGCGCACTGCGGCACAAAACGGCTGGCTTGGCGATTCTCTCTTTGCTGCTGCTCGCGCCAGTTGCATCCGCGAGCCAGTCGCGGCGCGACAAGAGTGTATGGAACTATGACGGCGGAGTTTTTTTCGCCACCGACGGCTCGCTCCCGAATGGAGTTTGTTTCCGCGTATCCGGCAACATCGATGCTCCCGATTTCTTCCTCAATCTGAAGCGCATCAACGACGACAAGGGCACCATCTTCCGCCGCGGCACGGAAACGGTCACGCATTTTCCCGATGAACTTTTTTTGTCGTTCGAGATTCACGATCTACCATGCGCGCCCGGGCTTAAGGAAACCGGAGCTCACGCGTACTTGACACCGGAAATGATCGGCACGCTGCGCGTTTCTTTTTATTGGAAACGCGGCGTGGATCTGCGCTCCGCGAAAAATATCACCGAGCTGCACGCGGCAGTCGAACCGATCGTGCCCTACGCGGCGAATTTGACGTCGCAATTGCCCAAGCGATTCGAGTGGTCCTATCAGTTAGCCGTACCCAGCAAAGACGTCCCACTCACCGACAGTCTGGTCATGGTCTTTCGCACGGAAGACGGGCGCATCGCCGCGCGCGTCGCCGCTCGTCTCTAGTCTTCTATTGCATCTCTCCTTGACATTCTACATATCGAAGCGTACGCATAGGTAGAGTCTCTAGGAGAGAAAACAAGTGACCGTCCAAAAATCCGATCTGCTGCAAGGCACTCTGGACCTGCTGATCCTCAAGACCGTCGCGCTGGGTCCCGTCCACGGCTACGGCATTTCGCAGCGCATCCAGCAAGTCTCCCGCGAAGCGCTGCAGGTCCAGCAAGGATCGCTGTACCCCGCCCTGCACCGCTTGGAAAAGCGCGGCTGGCTCCAGGCCACCTGGGGCGAATCCGAGAGCGGCCGCCAAGCCAAATACTACCGGCTGTCGGCGAAAGGGCGAAAACAATTGCAGATCGAAGAATCGGAATGGAACCGTCTCTCCAAAGGGATCGGGCTGGTGCTTCGAACAGCCGAATAGGAGTCTGCGATGGAATGGTGGAAATCTCTTTTCCGTAAACGTGCACTCGACGCGCAACTGGATTCCGAATTGCGATTCCACATCGAAGAACTGACAGAGGCCAACGTCGCAGCGGGACTGACACCGGAAGAGGCCCGCAGACGAACGGTTCTCGAATTTGGCGGACGGGAGCAAATCAAGGAGGAACTGCGAGACGTTCACCGCGTATCGATTATTGAGAGCACGCTGGCGAACTTGAAGTCGGCATTCCGTTTTATTCGCAAGTCACCATCGTTTTCGATCACTGTGATCGTGACTCTCGCGCTGGGGATTGGCGCGAACAGCGCAGTGTTTTCAGCGATCGACGCTATCTTGCTGCGGCCCTTGCCTTTCCCCAACGGCGATCAGCTTATGGAACTTCGTCAGTACAACCCCAAGACGAGCAGTCCACGAACTCGTTTGGCCCCGGTCCGGCTCGAAGACTGGAACCGCATGAATTCGACTTTCCAGGCAATCACGGGATACTACACGGAAGACAACTCAGAGACTTCGGGCGCTCTCCCAGAAAAAGTAACGCAAGCGTTTGTGACTCCTCGCTTTTTGCAGGTGTGGGGAATTTCGCCGGCGCTCGGCCGCGATTTCACTCGCGAAGAAGAACATTTCGGCGGGCCGCATGCCATTCTAATCAGCGACCGCTTCTGGCGCCGCCGCTTTAGCGCAGACCCAAACGCTCTCGGAAAGAAGCTGCGCACGAACGGGTTTTCTTCTTCCATCGTGGGCGTCATGCCTGCGTCGTTTTTGTTTCCTGACCGTGATGTCGACCTCTGGTCTGCTGTCCCTCCCGATGCGCCCATCGCGCAAAACAGGGAGTGGACGTGGTACCTCGCGATTGGACGCCTCAAGCCGGGCGTAACGCTGGAGCAAGCGCGCGCAAACCTGGCGACGGTGCAAAAGCAACTTGGCAGGGCATTTCCAAAAACAGATGCGGACTTGAGCGTGGGAATCGAACCACTCAAGGAAATGACGATTGGCGGTGTGCGGAGATCGCTCTGGATCTTGTACGGTTCCGTTTCTCTTCTCCTTCTGATTGCTTGCACAAACATCATTGCGCTGCTGCTTGCACGCGCCACGCAGCGGCAGCACGAAATATCGGTGCGCTTTTCCCTCGGCGGTTCGCGCACCGCCATCGTGAGCCAGCTGCTGACCGAAGTTTTTGTTTTAGCGCTAGCGGGCGCTGGGCTAGGCCTGGTTGTGGCTAACGCGGCTTCGAAGGTGTTTCGAACGCTGGCCGCAGACTTGCCGCGCGTGGAAGAGATTCACTTGGACTGGAGAATCATACTTTATTCGCTGGTGTGTTCCGTGCTTGCAACGCTTGTCTGCGGCTTGTTCCCCGCCATTCGCGGCACGCGAAGGGATATGTCCAGTTCGTTGACACAGGCCAGCCGAACTCAAGTATCGACGCGCAATCCGTTGCAGTGGCTGCTTGTGGGCGTACAAGTGGCGCTTGCCGTTACGCTGCTGGCCGGCGCGGGATTGTTGCTGCGCAGCTTTCAGGAACTCGGGCGCGTGTTGCCTGGTTTTGACGCCAGCCACGTTCTTACGTTCCATATCAGCGCCTCGTATGCAGAAACGGCCGAATGGAAAGGGCTCACGCAGCGGATCGACCGAACTATCGATTCCTTGGGCAGCCTGCCCGGCGTGGAAACAGCAGCGACTGACGGGACACTCCCGGGAGTCCCGTCCCACTTTCAAATCGAACTGAAATTTTCCGAGGGCCAGCAAGATACGGAACGCAAGATTGTCGCGGAGAGCCGCTTCGTTTCCCCAGCGTATTTTGCAACGATGCGAATTCCGATTCTCTCCGGCGAACTCTGCCGTGAATCGTCGGATTCCCTCAAGTCCATCAACGTAATGGTGAATCGCAGTTTTGCAAATACTTATCTCGCGGAATCAAGTGCCGTGGGGCGTCATCTTCAGGAAGTTCCCAGCAGCGCGTTCTTGCCACCCGGTGAAATTCGGGGAATCGTTGGAGACGCGCGGGAAGAAGGCCTCAATCGCGAGCCTGGCCCAACAGTTTACTGGTGCACGAGCGCCTCCGGGCCCGACCCGGTTTATCTGGTGCGAACGCGGACGGAACCCATGGCCATGGCCGAAACAGTTCGCCAGAAGATTCATGAAATCGAGCCGGCACGTTCGGTATTCAATATCGCGCCGCTGACGAAGCATCTTGACGAAGCCTTCGCAGAAAATCGTCTTCGCACCGTGTTGCTGGCGTTCTTTGCCGCCACCGCCGTGTTACTGGCTTGTGTTGGCCTCTACGGAACGTTGAGCTATTCGGTGAACGTAAGGCGGCGGGAAGTGGGACTGCGGCTGGCGCTAGGAGCGT
This sequence comes from Candidatus Elarobacter sp., assembly GCA_035639075.1. Lineage (GTDB taxonomy): Bacteria > Acidobacteriota > Terriglobia > Acidiferrales > UBA7541 > Acidiferrum. The sequence goes on along the minus strand of DASQYT010000083.1, from coordinate 14,952 downwards.
TGCAGGGGCAAATCGTGAAGCAGTTTCTCCTTCAGGGACTTGGAGTTTCGTTCCTCGGCTGTGTAGCCGGTTCGGTTCTCGCAGCCGCGTTCGCGCGCGTGCTGTCTGGAATGCTCTACGGAGTCTCGCCGACTGACGTCACAACGTTGTTAGGTGTCGTCGTCTTGGTATTAGTCGTCGCCGCCGTGGCTTCGCTGGCCCCGGCAATACGCGCAGCCAGCGTGGAGCCCATGCAGGTTCTGCGCGAAGAATAAACGATGAGTATTTGAGCTTTCTCTCAGCCCATCGAACTGACTTTTTGCGGTTCGATTTTGTAGGTGACGCGGACTTCGCCGGGCTGGCGGAAGGGATAGACGGGTTTGCCGAGATATTTTTGCGAGAGCTTGTTGATGTGGTCGTCGGCGCCTTTTTCTGTGATTTCCACGACGCGGCCGCGGACTTCCAAGTAACGATACGGGTTCGCGGGATCCTGAAGCGAAATCGAAACGCGGGGATCGCGCCGGACATTCTTGTCCTTCACGCGGCCTTTCGCTGAATTGAAGCGCACGAATCTCCCGTCGTAATCCACCCATATGGGCGTCACTTGCGGGCTTCCATCCTTCATCAGTGTTCCGAGATTTCCAAACGCCGGCTTCTCGAGCAAGTCCTTGTGGCTCTCTGGAATCATCTGGCTCATATCGGCCTCCTCATAAAATTATGCAAAACTCATCTCCGGAATTTGCCGGCGGACAATCATCGGCGCGCCGGTCAACGCTTGGACTTCTTCCGCGCTCCAGCAGGGAGCCACTTCGCGCAAGAGCAATCCTTCCGGCTTAACGTCGATGACCGCGAGATCGGTGACGATGGTGTCGACACATTCCAGACAAGTCAGCGGATAGGTACACCACTTCACGATTTTCGGCGCGCCGTCCTTGGTGGTGTGCTCCATGCAGACGATCAATATCTTGGCACCCGCAGCGATGTCCATCGCGCCGCCGATTCCACCAGGGCCTTTCGCACCGGGAATTCTCCAGTTCGCAAGGTCGCCCTTTTCTGAAACTTGAAATCCCCCAAGCACGGCGACGTCGAGATGCCCACCGCGGGTCATCAGATGCGCATCCGCCTGATGAAAAAAAGAAGCGCCGGGAATCAGCGTTACGGGCACTTTCATGGCGTCGACCTGGTCGAAGTCTTCCTCGCCGGGTTTTGCGCGCGGCCCCATTCCCAAAATTCCATTTTCGCTGTGGAAATAGACGGTGATTCCTTTGGGCAAATGGCCGGCGATGAGATTGGGAATTCCCCACCCCAGATTAACGTACGCGCCATCGGGCAATTCGAGCGCGGCACGTTGCGCGATTTGTTCGCGCGTCAAACGCGGCTTAGCGATGCCGTCAGCTGGCATCCCCTTTTCCGAAATGTCGTTACGCGGCATAGCGGATTCCTCTCGCTTGCACGATGCGATGAACGAAGATCGCGGGAGTCACGACGTGTTCTGGATTTATGGCGCCGATCGGAACGATTTCTTCGACTTCGGCGATCGTCGTCTTGGCGGCCATGGCCATAATGGGATTGAAATTTCTTGCCGCCAGCCGATAGGTCAAATTTCCCAGCTCATCGGCAGTCTGCGCCTTGATCAGCGCATAATCAGCATGAATTGGCCGTTCGAGAATGCAGCGGCGTCCTTCGAGGAAGCGCTCTTCCTTTCCTGCGGCAACTTCCGTGCCTACGCCCACCGTGGTGTAGAAACCTTGCAGACCAGCGGCCGCGGCGCGCATGCGCTCGCACAAAATTCCTTGCGGCACAAGTTCCAGCGTCACTTCCCTGGCGGCGAAACGTTCCAGAAAATGATTGGCGTGCGGTCCGGGAAAAGCGGCAATCACGTGCTTGATCTGATTGTTCTTGAACATGATTCCAAGCTCGCCATCGTGCGTTCCGCAATTGTTGCTGACGGCAGTGATGTTCTTCGCGCCTTTCCGAGCCAACGCTTGAATGAGGTTGTTCGGAAAGCCCGCGCCTCCGAATCCTCCGACCATGATTTGCGCGCCATCGGGAATGTCAGCGACGGCTTCGTCGAGACTCGCGTAGATTTTCTTCTTCATCGCGCGACGGCCGCTCCGGCTCGCATGTTGGGCAGGAATCTCGCCGCAACACCACTCGCGTGCAGCCAGCGTCCGGTTTCCGTTGCGCTCAAATCGTGCTCGAGCAGGGCGCGCAAATCTGCCTCGTCGTCCACATCCATCTCCAGCCGGGCATTGCGGCGCACGATTACTTGGGTATGGGACTCTTCGGCTTCGGCAAGGTGCTTCGCGAAACTGCCGGTTCCAAAGTGTGACGGGAACAGGGTGGGCGGTGTTCGCAACATGGCGTTTGTGCCGGTGCCGTCACGCGAGGGAACAATTACGAGGGAGGGCGCTCGGCATTCAACGGCGAGCAGATCGTCGATGTCGGCCGATTGAATAAGCGGCAAATCCAGGGGCAGGCGCAGCAATCCGCTGACGCCCCTATGCTCGCAGAGCCTCGAAGCGGCGTCCACGGAATGGCTCTCGGATATTTGCTGTTCCTCGCGCAGAATTTCCCAGCCGTTTTCTTCGGCTAATTGCATGGCGGGCTCGTAATTCGTGATGACGAAGATCTTTTCAATGCGGCGTACGCCTTGGACAGCGCGAACGGTGTCCGCAAGCATGGTCTCGGCCAATGAAAAGCGTTCTTCCGGCGTCAGCACGCCGATCAATCTCTTCTTCGCATTACGCAGATCTTTGACTGGCAAGAGGAGTGCTCGCATGGGAGTCGCTCAGTAGGCGCCTTCGGTGTACGTTACGTTGCTATCCGCACGGACCATCGGGAGTTGCGGCGGGGCTGTTGGTGGATAGTGTTCAGGATTGTCAAAGACGCGTCGGATTTTGTAGGTGGTTGTGCGTTCCGCTGGGACTCGTCCAATCGATCGAATCTTCGCGCGAAATTCTTCAGGAGACACATATTCTCCGAATGTTGCGCCAGCAGCTTTGGAAATATTTTCTTCCATGAGCGTCCCGCTGAAATCGTTTGCGCCTGCTTGCAGGCACGCGAGCGACGTTTCGAATCCGAGCTTCACCCAGGACACCTGTAAGTTCTTTATCGCTCCGTGCAGGAGCACTCGCGCCAAAGCATGCACGCGCAGGTGCTCTTCCCGTTTGGCGCCCGGCATGGCTCCGCCGTGACGGTAAAGCCGCGTGTTCTCGTGAATGAATCCCAGCGGCACGAACTCCGTGAATCCGCCCGTGCGTTTTTGGATCGAGCGTAATAAGAGGATGTGACGCACCCAATCGGCGGGCTCTTCGACGTGGCCATACATCATTGTTGAAGTCGTGGGAATGCCCTGTTCGTGCGCGGCGGTAATAATTTCCACCCATCGCGCGGCGGACAATTTGTTGGGACTCAGTTCTTTTCGCACACGATCATCGAGGATTTCCGCTGCCGTGCCGGGGATGCTGCCCAGTCCCTCGTCTTTCATCATTTGCAGATAATCGCGCAGGCGCATTCCTGTTTTCACGACGCCGTAATCAATCTCCATCGGCGAGAACGCATGCACATGCATTTCGGGAATCGCGCGTTTGATCGCGCGGAGCAAATCGCGGTAAAAAAATCCATCGAGGTCGCGCGGCAGTCCGCCTTGGACGCAAACTTCCGTGGCGCCGCGTTCCCAGGCTTCGCGCGCGCGGCGAACGACTTCACCGAAGGAAAGCGAGTAGGCGTCGGGTGCTCCGGGCCCACGTCCAAAGCCGCAAAAACTGCATCCGACGAAACAGACATTCGTGAAATTGATATTTCGATTCACGACGTAAGTGATGGCGTCGCTGACGGTTTCTCGGCGCAATTGATCGGCGAAGACAACGAGAGCTTCCAGCACTGAACCTTCCGCTGTCGCGAGGATCAATCCTTGTTCGAACGTCAACTCCTCGCCTGAAGCCGCGGCGTGTAGAATCTCGCGAATCTCCGCCGGACAGGCTTCCGCCGCCGGTATGCTGCTTCCGTTGATCGCGGGCGTAGCCATTTCCTGTGTATCCTACCAGAGGAAGCCGCTCTCCGACTCACATCGGCGAGCGAAATGAAGAGGCCGCACCACTGTTAGGCCCGAAGATTCGCCACTGGCCGCGCTGGCCTTCATCCATTACCATACACGCAAAGCTATGAAACGCAGAACTTTGGCGATTATCGTCGTCGTGGTAGCGATGCTCAGCGTTATCGTCGCTGTGGCCGCTTCGCTGCTGCATGATGGCCTCAGCGCCCGCGCCAAGCCCACGCAAATTGAAACTGTGATTGCTCGCAATGCGCGTCATCTGGCGATCCCCGCGAACGCACGTTTGACACAGAACCCCGTGTTGGCCTCGGTGGAGGATCTGCGCGATGCGCGGCTTCATTTCGCTGATCATTGCGCCATTTGTCATGGGAACGATGGCGCCGGAGACACCGTAATTGGCAGTGGCCTCTATCCCAAGCCGCCCGATCTGCGTTTGCCGCAAACGCAAAATCTTACCGACGGCGAGTTGTTCTGGATTATTGAGAACGGCGTGCGGTTCACGGGAATGCCTGCATTTGCAAGCGGCAGCGAGCATGGAGACACGCAGGACAGTTGGAAGCTGGTTCACTTTATTCGCCACCTTCCGCACCTCACGGCTACGGAACGCATCGAGATGGAGCGCTATAATCCCAAAGGCCCGGACGACCGGGGGGAAGAACAGCAGGAAAATGATTTTTTGAATGGAGCAACGCCACGGCGGAAACCGGAATCACAAGATCATCACAAGGAATGAGCCGGATCACGAAGGTGCAGGATTCGCGCGGGAGACATTCATGAAACTTCGCCTATCTTTGCTGGGATTGTTCTTTGCGGTTGTGGTGGGCACGGCTTTCGCTCACGGAAGTAAAGTTCATGTGAAAGGAACTGTCGAAAAAATTGGCGCCGATTCCGTAGTGGTGAAGACCGCCGACGGCAAGAGTGTGGAAGTGAAATTCGCCGCTTCAACGGTCTTTTTGTCAAGGTCCAACAATGAGGACAAACCGGCGAAGGCCAGCGACCTCGCCACTGGCGATCTCGTAGTCATTCATGCCACGCCCAAGGACAAGATTCTTGAGGCTGACGAGATTAAGTTCTCCGTGCCAGCTGCAACCAAGACCGCAGTTACTGCTCCAGCGAAGCCCAAGTCTTAAAGAGTTTTTTTGAAAGTGCGGCTTGCCATTCAATCCACCAGATGGCATGAGTGCGTCTTCAAGACCAGCCACACGCAGCGGCCAGCTGTTAGCTCCAAGACGCGCACTGCGCCGGGTGTAACGTGCGCAACGAAGGTGACACCACAGTCGACGTGCGCAATCGCCATCGTGCCACGCTGCTCCAATGAAAGGATGCGCCCTTCCATCACGTTTCGCGCGCTCAGTCCGCGAGGACGTTCGGTCGCCAGCAAAATGTCACCTGCGCGAATAGCGACTTGCACGCTGCTGCCCGCGGCGGCGTAGCCGAGCGGCACTTCGATCTCGCAGGCGCTCTCGCCCAGCTTCACGCGCATCACGCCGTCAGCCTCACGCAGATCGAGTACCGTGGCGTTCAGCAGATTCTCGAAGCCGGCGGCTTGCGCCAACTTTTTGCGGCGCGGCGCGTTCAGCACCTCCATCGGGGCGCCTGCGGTCACAACGCGTCCATTGTCCAGGGCGATCACACGTTCGCCCAGCGCATCTACTTCGTCGCGGTTGTGGGTCACGTACAAAATCGGGATCGCCTTCGCTGTATTCCACCCGCGCAAGTCGTCCACAATCGCAGCCTTCAGCTCGGCGTCCAATCCTGTCAGTGGCTCGTCTAGCAGAAGGGCTCGCGGCTCCGTCACCAGGGATCTCGCCAGTGCGATCCGCTGCTTTTCGCCTCCGGAAATTTCCCCGGGTCTTTGCTTTCGCAATTTTTCGACACGAAAAACCATGAGAATTTCGCCAACGCGCTCGCGCCTTTGCTCTTCTGGCAAATTTCGCAGTCCGTAAGCAACATTTTCTTCCGCGCTCAGATGCGGGAACAATGCCAGGGTTTGAAAGACGTAAGCGATTCGCCGCTTCGGCGCTGGAATATGGATCGCGCGGACGGAATCGAAGAGAACATCGCCGCTAAGAAGGATTCGTCCCTCGTCCGGCCGCGTCAGCCCGGCAATGCAATCAAGCAGCGTAGACTTGCCGGCGCCGGAAGCTCCAAACAAAATCGTGATGCCGGCGAGAACTTCGATGGAAACATCGAGAACAAAGGAAGAGGCGCCGTGCCGCTGCTTGCGGATTTGCGCGGTGAGCATCGTGCCGTTTACTTCGCCGCTCATGGCGTCCATACGCGACGATTCACGGCATAGACAACGGATAGCACAGCGAAGGAAATCACCAGAAGGAGCAGCGCCATGCGGTTCGCAGCGCCGTATTCCAGGGACTGCACATGGTCGTAAATGTCGATCGAAACCGTTCGCGTGACGCCCGCTAGATTTCCACCTACCATTAGGACCACGCCGAATTCTCCCAGAGTATGGGCAAAACTCAACACTGCGGCGGTGACGACTCCGGGTAATGACAACGGCAGGATCACTCGCCAGAATGTGCGCAAGGCCCCCGCACCTAGCACGGCAGAGGCGTCCAGCAGCCTTGGATCGACGCCTTCAAACGACGCGATCAGCGGCTGGACCGCAAATGGAAAGCTGTACAGTACGGAGGCAAGAATCAGTCCGGTGAATGTGAACGCGAGGCCGTGGCCAAACAGAGCGATCCACAGTTTTCCGAGCGGGCCGCGCGGTCCCATGGCCACAAGCGCGTAGAATCCGAGCACGGTCGGCGGCAGCACCAGTGGCAGAGCCACCACCGATTCGAGGAGAAATTTTCCGCGCCAGGTTGAATACGCCAGCCAGTAGGCCACGGGCATGCCGATTGCCAGCAAGATCGCCGCTACGCAGGCCGCTAACTTCAGCGATAACCACAATGCTTCCACGCGCTCGTCCCTTTACGAACTTCCCACGCGGTTTTTCCGCGCCGTCAGCATCTCTGCGTTATTTCTTTGCGTTTTCTTCAGGAACTTGAAAACCATATTTCGCCAATGTGGATCGCCCTGCTGCGCTTTTTACAAATTCCAGAAAGGCTCGCGCCGCATCTTTGTGCTTGGCGTCTTTCAGAATAATCGCCCCCTGCTCAAGGGTTGGATGCATCCCCGCCGGTATTTCCCAACGCTTTCCATCACGCATGGCCGGGGAAACTGCCAGCGACAACGCGACAATTCCTGCCTGGGCATTCCCCGATTGCACAAACTGTGCCGCTTGCGAAATATTTTCTCCGTAGATCAACTTTAGTTTCACCTGTTCGTAGATGCCCGCTTTTTGCAGCGCTGCGACGGCCGCGCGTCCATAGGGCGCGTGTTCTGGATTCGCGATGGCAATCTTCTCGAGGCTCGCATCCAGCAAGGCTTTCCATCCTTGCACGGTCACGTCCACCTTCGCATCCGGCGGCATCCAAATCACGATTCTGCCGACGGCGTATTCGTATAGTGTTCCGGGCTCCGCGAGTCCAACGGCTTCCAGTTTCCGTGGATATTCAATGTCCGCCGAAAAGAAAAGGCCGAATGGAGCCCCATTCTGTATTTGTGAGAAAAAGTTGCCACTCGAGCCGTAAGTCACATTCACCCTGGTTCCTGTCTGCTTTTCAAACTGTTGCGATAATTCTTCCATGGCAAATTTCAAGTCGGCCGCTGCCGCTACGCGGATTTCCCTTCCTTGAGCTCGCGCTTCCTGCAAGACAAGGAACGCAGAAAGAATGAGTGCAGAGAGGCGGAACCACATACGCCAGTTTGTTTTTCCGCTTGCCACAAATTAAACTCTCAATATCATTACTTCGGTTGACTTGATCAGCGCGGCGGCCCGGTCGCCCAGCTTTAGCCGTAGCTCCTTGGCTGCGTCCGCCGTGATGATCGACGTAATGTGCTGCTCTCCGATAGCCATAGTGACCTGCGCCAGCAGGCCACTGAATTTGATGGCCACCACGCGCCCGATGAGCTGATTTCGTCCGCTGATCTTGCGGAAATTTCCCCTCCGCGTCTCAACATCACCATGACTGAGCTTCCTGGGAAACATCCGGTCGATCTCGCTTTCCGGCACGCGGTGATGACCGCCGGGCGTTTTCACCGACTTGATTTTTCCGTGGTAGATCCACTGCTTCAATGTGGGATAGCTGATGCCTAGGATGTTTGCGGCTTCCCGCGGAGCCAAAAACTTCTGCACGATCCGCCTCCTTCGAATGTGCAGAATATCTCACAATGAATCGTTATAGCAATACGTTTTTGTACGACTATCGGAGCCTAGTTTCGCAAGGGTTTGCCGGTTTTCAGAGTGTGAGCGATGCGTTCCTGGGTTTTCTTTTCGCCGCAGAGGGAGACAAAAGCTTCGCGCTCGAGATCGAGAACATATTGTTCGCTGACCATCTGTGGCGAGGTCAGCGAGCCGCCTGCAATGATGTTCGCGAGCTTGCGACCTACATGTGCGTCGTACTCCGAGGCGTAGCCGCCGCGGAGCATCATATGGATAGCGAGCTTCGCGCCGGCAAGAAATTGTTCGCCGAGCACTTTGATTTGCGTCGTTTGCGCGCCTTCCTGCCAACTAGCCGCGAGAGGCTTGTAGCCGGCGCGTACGAGCGCCAGCGCGGCTTCCTTGGCGTCAGCAACCAATCGGTCGCGGTTCATGGAGACACTATCTTCGCGTCGCAAATATCTCAGGTCGCGGCATTCCTCAGCGCTGGTGCCCACCTTGGCCATGGCGATGGACTCGAAGATGGGCTTTAACGCGTTGAAAAGATCCAGGTCGGATTCAGGAGAAGAGGACAGGCTAAAGCCCGTCCCACTGGCGTGCTCGTTCGCGCGGATCAACATTTCCTTCGTGCCGCCGCCGCCAGGAATTAGGCCAACACCGGTTTCCACCAAGCCGATATAGGCTTCCGCCGCAGCCTGAATTTTCGCGGCGTGCAAGCTCACTTCGCAGCCGCCGCCGAGCGCCATCCCCTGTGGCGCGGCCACCACCGGCTTTGGAGCGTACTTGATCGCCAGGTTGATGTTCTGGAATTGCTTCACAGCCATGTGCAATTCGTCCCATTCCTGCTCCTGGGCGCCAACCAGGACCAGCATCAGGTTGGCGCCAACGGAAAAATTCACCGCCTGGTTGGCGATAACCATGGCGTCAAATTCCGATTCCAGCCGCTTCAGGCCCTTGTGCAGCATGGCGATCAGGTCGGCGCCGATGGCGTTCATCTTGGCATGAAATTCGCAGCACACCACGCCGTCGCCAAGATCAATCAGGCTCGCCCCCGAATTACGCTCAACCTCGCGGCCAGCATCCTTCAGTGATTTGAGAATGATGACGCCATTCGGCTCTTCGACTCTCTTCGATACGCCGCTGCAAATGTCGAAAACAGTGGCCGCACCCTTTTCCGATTCGTAAAAGCCCTTGCGGCCGCTCGATAAGGCTTTTTCGATCACCGGCGGCCGTGCCCGGCCTTCCTTTTGGACCTGTCCCGCGAAAGCCTTTACACCAATCGCATCGATGATCTCGAATGGGCCAAGTTCCCAGGCAAAGCCCCAGCGCATCGCACGATCAACATCTACAACGTTGTCGGAAATTTCAGGCACGCGGCGTGCCGCATACAAACACATCTCGGAAAGAGCGCCCCACAAAAACTGTTGGGCTTTGTCACCCTTCTGCCCTTCCAGTACGGGCCCGACCAGCGCGCGTAGCCGCTCTCTTGTGTCCTCGATGGCTTTGCCCATTTCGAGGGAGGCGAATCTCGCTTTCTGCCGCGTGCGATATTCCATGGTGTTCACATCGAGCGTGAGAATTTCCTTTTCGCCCTCGCCCTTGACCTTTTTGTAGAAACCCTGGCCGGTCTTGTCGCCGAGCCAGCCGCGCTTGGCCATTTCTTCCACCAGCGCCGGGACTTTGTACATTTCCCGTGACTCATCATTTGGCGCGGTTTCGTAGATATTCTTCACCACGTGCACGAGCACGTCGAGGCCCACAATATCTGCCGTGCGAAACGTCGCTGACTTTGGCCAGCCCGCCGCCGGTCCAGTGCAGGCGTCCACTTCCTCCACCGTCATGCCCAGAGTGGCCATCAGACGGAGCGCGTTCAGCATGGAAAATGTGCCGATGCGATTGGCGATAAAGTTCGGCGTGTCCTTCGCTATTACCACACCTTTTCCCAGCCGCCGGTCACAAAACTCGCGCAATGTCTCGACTACTTCACGGGATGTTTTCGGCCCGGGGATCACTTCCACAAGTTTCAGATAGCGTGGCGGATTGAAGAAGTGCGTTCCTGCCCAATGCTGCTGAAACTCTTCGCTCATGCCCTCGGCGATCAAGTGCACGGGCAGGCCGGACGTGTTGGTGGTTACGATGGCTCCGGGCTTACGGAACTGGGCCACGCGCGCCAGCAATTTCCGTTTGATTTCCAGATTCTCCGCAACGACTTCGATGATCCAATCGGCCTCGGCGCAGCGTGCTAGATCATCCTCAAAGTTTCCGATGGTAATTTTCTCCGCAAGTGCGGCGGTGAAAAAAGCGGCAGGCTTGGACTTCTTTGCCGCCTCCAATCCGGCGCGCACGATCTTGTTGCGCTCGGAGCTCGGCGCATCCGCAGGCAGATTTGGCGGAACAATGTCCAGCAGAATGCTCGGCAAACCGGCGTTCGCGAAATGGGCGGCGATCCGTGAACCCATCGTTCCCGCTCCCAACACCACTGCCTTTTCGATGCGACGGTTCATGGCATGCCTTTTTACTGGATTTACGAGGCCGTATAGTTCGATGGGACAGGTTACAAAACCGGCATGCGCGCGTCAAACGATGGGCCGATTCGCGGTGATGGAGCTAAACTAGAGAAATGTCGGAAGAGAACAAAGCCGCCGGGCCGCTGGGCTGGCTGCGGACCGCAAAGGACAAGTTTCGCGCCTTTGCGTACGGCGAACAAGGCGAACCTAAGGAACGTCCGCGCGTCGGCCTGGCCCTTGCGGGCGGCTTCGCGCGTGGCATTGCGCATATCGGGGTGCTCCGCGTTCTGCGCGAAGCTGGAATTCCCATCGATTGCGTCGCGGGTACAAGCGTAGGGGCCCTGATCGCCGTCGGATACTGCGCCGGGGCGTCCCTGGATGTAATGACCGAGGTCGGAGCAAGCACAAGCTTCACGGATTTCGGGCGCTGGACACCTTCCTGGCTCGGACTGGCCACCAATCAGCGCATGGAAAAATACATCGCGCGTTTCACGCCCGTGAAAACGTTTGAGGATTTGCAGACGCCGTTGGCTATCGCCACCACGGACATCACCGCTGGCGTCTCCGTCTACTATTCTCACGGTCCCATCGCGCCGCCGCTGCGCGCTTCGTGCGCATACCCGGGGCTTTTTGTGCCTATCCAGTTTGAGGGGCGAACGCTGGTCGACGGCTTCCTGACCGCGCCGGTGCCGGTCGAGGGCGCCTTGCTTCTAGGCGCGGATATCATCATTGCTGTCTACCTGGAATCGGGCAACATCGAAGAACCGCGCACGTTTACCGATGTCCTCAGCCGGTCTTTCAATATCATCCAGAGGCATGGCGATCTCGCCTGGCGAACGCAGGCGGACATCATCATCGAGCCGGATGTGAAAAATTTTGTGTGGGATGACTTCACCAAGACGCCGGATATGGTCGCGGCCGGCGAAGCGGCGGCGCTGGCGGCTTTGCCGGAAATTCGCGCTCTGCTGCAGGGCGAGAAGCGGGATTCAGCAGCGTAAGAACATTCTCCACACCACGTAAGAAGAAAGACTTCTTGAGGTTAATTTCTTTGCCGAGTTGGGCGCAGCGATGCTGCGCCCCTACAAACTTCCGGAGAATCTATTCGCGAGTGACTTGCACTGCCACGGGTTGGCCTTCGCCTTTGCCGCGCTGGGTGAGCCAGGCTGCAAGACCTTCCGCAAAACGTTCGGGCGCCAGGCGGAAGCTTGCTTCCACCTTGCCATCGGCTACGGGAAGTGTGTCGTCAAAGTCGGCGGAGTTGGTGAAGTTGCGCATGCAGAATTCATCGAGCCAATCGAGCGGGCAGGCGCGGCTTTCGCCGCGAATCACTACGTTGACATGGAATTTTTGTGCGTACATGAAGCGCCGCGCTCGGAAGGGAAGCCCGGCACAAACAGTTTATGACAGAACGAGCTTTCCGGCGCGCTATCGGTTAGGACGCGCGGGGGCGCTTGACGGAGTGGGCCAAGCCGACAGCTTCGAGCATCCAGATGAAGTACCAGCCAATATCGGTCTGATACCAGCGAAGGCCAAGGCGCGCGGAACCTGCGTGCGTGTGATGATTCTGGTGCCAGTTCTCTCCCCAGGCCGTCAATTGGAACGGGCCAAGCCACCAGACATTCATGCTGGAATCGCCTTCTTCAACATGGTTGAGGTGCGTGAGGCTGTTCACCAGGCACTGCATGTGCAGTGAGTAGACGAGGCGGATCGCGCCCATCCAGAAAAAGCCCATCCAGCCGAAACCCAGAATCAAGCCAATACAAATTGAGAATACAATGACGGGCGTTTCGGCCCAGCCCCAAATCTTATAGATGCCGCCGGTTAGCTCGGGAGCCCAGCGCTGTTTGTCGGCGGGGTGTGTTTGATAGAGCCAGCGAAGATGCGCCCACCAGAAGCCGCCTTGCTTGGGGCTGGATATATCCTCAGGCGTGTCTGTGACCGAATGGTGGAGGCGATGATAGGCGACCCAGCTTGCGGGATGGCCGGAGCCGTTGAAGACCGCCCAAAAGATCAAGAATTGCTCGATAATGGGGTTCGTCTTTAAGGTCTTGTGCGCCAGCATGCGGTGATAGCAGACGGTGGTGCCGAGACCGCCAAAGGCAATGCTGAGCAACGTCATGCCGACAACCTTGAGGTTTGGCACCGGAAAGAGGATTAGGCCGACGACGGCAAGAACGTGAATTAGAACGAGATAGGCGAAGACGCCTTCTTTGCCATGCACGGGTTTCCAGAAGGGCCGGTCCCAGGGGCGCTCTTGTTGCGTTACGGTCAATTCCATATTCTCTCCGGCGATCTGCTTAATTGATTGCGTGAGTGCCCGGTGTGCAGAACGTGATAGGCACTTCTAACGATACCATTTTCCAAGGCGGGCCGCAGGAAAACTGTACAAAAGTGAACACAAAAAGTGAACAGCAAAGAAAGAGCGAATTGTGGAAGAAAACAGGGCACCGTTTGCGCCCGATTAGTTCTGTTGTGGCGAGTAGAATCGGCCGTTGTGAGCGGCCGCCTGCGCGACTGGCGTGGTTTTCGAAAGAGTTTTGACCAGATCGTATAGGAAGGCCTGGCCCTCGTAAAAAGATTGTACGGCCACGCGTTCATCGCGGCCATGGAATCGGATGTCGTCGCGGTCGAAGAAAATGCCCTGGACTCCATACGTTGGAATACCGGCAATGCGAAGGGCCTTCCCGTCAGTCGCTCCCATCACCATGATGGGCACTACCGGCACACCTGGCCAAAGAGCTTCCGTCGCACGGCTGACGGCCGCCAAGACATCCGGCCTCAGCGCAGAAGCAGGCCCGGGGGCCGGCTCACCGAGAATTTTTACGTCGACCTGGTCATCCGCCACGACCTTGCGCAAAACCGCCTGAACATAGTCGACGGAGTCCTCGGGCAGGACGCGGCAATTGACCGTGGCGGTTGCAAGCTGGGGCAATGCGTTCATCGCATGCCCACCTTCCAACAGCGTGGCCACACAGGTGGTACGGAGTGTGGCGTTCCAGGCGGGGGAAGCCGCAGCAATCCGCTGCATCGCTTCCTGCAAACCCTTGCCAACTTTGGCGAGATCCTCCTTCATGGGACCGGATTCGATCTTCGCCATTTGCTGGAAGTAGGCCGCGGTCACTTCGTTGGTCTTCAGTGGAAATCCAAAGTTTGACAGCCGCTGTAACGCGGCCGCGAGGCGATAGATGGCGTTGTCGGCGACGGGCATCGAGCTGTGGCCGCCTTTGTTTCGCACCTCAAGCCGGAAATTGACCACGTATTTTTCGCTGACCTGCAGATCGTTGGAGATCTTTTTGCCGCCGGCGGATTCGCCCCAGCCGCCTTCGTTAAGAGCGAACTCGGAATCAATGAGGTCGCGATGATTCTTGAGCAGCCAAGCAACGCCATTGTACGGGCCGCCGCCTTCTTCATCGGCAGTAAGAGCTACGATGATGTCACGGTCGGGTTTGAAGCCCTCTTTTTTGTATTGGATCAAGTTGGCGATCCACAGGGCCGCCTGGGCTTTGTCGTCGCCGGTGCCGCGGCCGTAGAAGAAGCCATCGCGCTCATTCAATTGGAAGGGGTCCATGCTCCAGTCTTCTCGCTTGGCTTCGACGACATCAATGTGGGCAAGAAGGAGCACTGGTTTGAGGGCTCCGGTGCCGTGATAACGAACGACGAGATTTGCTTTCTTTGGAATCGCGCCGCCAACGAAGATATCGGATTCTGGGAAGCCCGCGGCGCGCAATCGCACTGCAGCAGCCTCGGCAACGGGAGTAGTCGCGCCTGTTGTGAAGCTGGACTGAACTTCGACAAATTTCTTGTAAATGTCGTGTGCGAGCTTTCTCTCCGCATCGGGGCGCGTCGTTTGTGCACTAACGCGAGCGGAATCGAGAAGCACGATGAGGATCAAGTAAAACAGACGAGACTTTTTCATTGTCGACATGCGGGCATTCTTCCACGAGCGGGCTATTCAAGCAACTCTCGCAGCGCTACAACGCTACTGTGAACGGTCATTGTCCTTGCGAGATTTCCACACAATTTGGCGGAGAATGCCGAGCGTGAGTTCGGCGTCAGAGGCTGAAAGATGGAGGCGGTGGACAAGCCGTCGGATTTTGTCTTCGGTAGGAGCGGCGGAGCGCCGCTTCTGTGACGCGCTGGGCGATTTCAAATAGCCGCTGGCGCGGAGTGCGTCGAGCAAGAGT
>DASQYT010000082.1:0-2879 GCA_035639075.1 Candidatus Elarobacter sp. | reverse complement strand
AAACGGGAACCAGACGCAGCGCACCGACGCAAACGGAAATGCCACCAACTACACCTATGATGCCAGCGGCAATGTCGCCAGTAGATCCGTTCCATTGGCCAACGGCACCACCCCAACCTGGAACTACGCATACAACTCTTTCGGGGAAGTGCTGACCGCTACCGATCCGCTGAACCACACGACGATCTCGCTCCACTGAACGATGGCATGTTTCCGAAGTGATTCTGTGTTCGTGGAACCGCGTTCTTTCGAGAAATAGAATCCATCGCGGAGGAGGTTGTACTCATGGTTGACAGGAATCCAGCCCATCAACGAAGCTCTTGGCCTCTTTTGTCGGACTCGGACTGGTCGGGTTGGTAACAGGAGCGCTTGCAGGCTACTTCGGCTATTCCTTCGCGGTCGTAGCCAAAAATCCCCTCGTCAGTGTCGCGGATGATTCGGGTGAGCAACCGTTCGATCAGACGTACAGGGAAATGGCACGGCTCGCCGGCCTAGAAATAGTTGCTGGGAAATGTGATTCTGCGCCGGACCCGAGGATTATCGATCAAGAAAAGCAACTCATAGACCAGATCGAGGTCAGTGCAAAGAAGGCGAATCTGGACCCGCCATTGAGCATAGCTCGCGCAGTCGTCGCCTATCGCGGTTCTGCCGTTCAGCAAGAGACGGCGTTCCTTCAGAGGGCGGGATGGAGCGATACGTCGTCCGATCACTTCGCGAATATCGTGCGCGATCTGGACGGCTGCCAACCGCACAGCGTTGCCCCGAAGGAGAAGCAACAATGACACGCGGTCTAAAGCTCGGATTCGTCCTTGTCGTCGGGTTGATAGCAGGAATTTCGGTTGGCGTCCTTTACGCCAGGCAGACCATCGGCACGAGTTCGAACTGGATGTCCCAGTGGGCAGCCGTCGGAACGTATGCTGAACTTACCAATCTTCAGTACCAGTACGCGGATGAGGCACATGCAAGAGCGGCACTGTCAGACTTCGTCAAGTTCGCAGAGCAGTTGAGGGCTAAGGGGACGATATCCGACCCAAAGACCTTTGGGTTCGATGTAGCTCTCGCCTATATGCGTTTGGCGATGCTAGACCGTCGCGCCGGGAACATGGACGGCTACCAGGCAAATCTGTCCAGCGCTCAGGACGCACTCAAAGCGGCTGGTTCCGAACACACGTCCGCCGATGAAATGGAACGATTCGTGAGTCAGCACGAGCCTCACCGGTAAAGGAAGCAGCCGGCCGACGCCCTGCGGCTGATTAGAGGAGAGGTGCGGTAGAGCTTTGACGATCGATCCTCCTCGACATCCTCTTTGTTAGTCACAGACCCAAAAATGAAAACCAAACTGCTCGGTGCGATTGCAGTTCCGATCCCACCGCAGCGAGGAAACTTTTGATGCCTGGGCTTGAACCCGGACAGTTGGACGTGGAGCAGTCTTCGTGATTATGCTTATGAGGAGCCAGGACGGGTGAAACTAAACCAATGACCAGTACCAAAGCTCAAGCGGATTGCCATGCGCAAGCGCGAACTACCCCGCCCTTGCAAAAGGCGCAAGAGCGGGGCACCCTCACGAGTTGTGGCGGACTCACGAAACATGGCGAAGGCCGGGCCACCCGGCCCTCTTCTGACGAATCCGAGGCGGATTGGAGGCATCGCTTGTGACATTGACACCGGCACATAGGGGTTCTGTTACTCGTTTGCATTCTGCCGATGTTGAGCAGCTGTCGTGAGATTCCCACTTCGGTCAAGGTGGGGAACGGTCCCTCATTCTCGTTCCACGGAAGTGGACGGCTAGCATCGTTTAGAATCTATGGCCCACAACCGGGGTACAAAATCGCAACACCATTCGACGCGAAGTCACTGGTATGGCGCGTACAGCCTACAGAAGGGTATTTCAAGGGTGCTCGGGTCGAAGGTTTGAAGATCGAGTACGGCAGTATTCCGGTCGGGTACACGCAGGCGATACCAAACAGTGGAACCGCCTCTGCGCTGCCTCCGGGGCAAGTCTATTATTTCTTTGCGGAAACGACGAATGCGCCCCCAGCCGAGGGTTTCTTCTACCTAGATGGGACCACGCCAATTCAGATCAAAGTTCCTGGGTTGTGTCAGAGCGGGTTCGTCGGCGACGTGAAGGCACTGAAATGCTGAACCAGCGAGCCCTATACTGAGCCGAGCAATCTGGAACAGTTCGTCCGAGAGAACCGAGTGCAGTGAAGTCAGTCTGCGCCGCACAGTGCCAACCTCAAAGCGCTCATTTTGCGCCCCATCTTGTCTTCTCCTGGGCCGTGCAGCTCTTAAAGCGCAGGCGCCCTGATATGTTGAAGCGGACTCACAACATGCCGAAGGCCGGGCCATCCGGGTCCGCTTTTTGCTCGTAATAATGCCTGTCACGCCAACCTGCCAGAGCCGCTAACCGCAGTTTTCTAATTACCTTAGTACTCCGCTTTGCGCGTCGTCGGTACTCTTTGCGGCCCCGCCGAATGCCTGGACAATATCACTCTTAAGCATCAGTTCGCCTCGCACCCTTTGAGCAGCGGCGAAAGGTCTTAGAACTGGACACGGATGATCGAAGCTCTAGACAGAACGAATGGCACTTTCGCTTGGCTGCGGCCTAAGAAGGTCCGCCGACAGCAGATGGTGCGCATCATTGCAACCATGGCAGTCACCTTGTCGTTCCTCGCCCTGTCCAAGTACGTGTTTCGGTCTGATCTTCGGCTAGGCGAGATCGTATTATTCGTGGCCTTAATGTGGGCCTTGGCTTTCGTGCTCGATCGATCGCAGACCGAAAAAGTGGCCGCCCAAAATGCCTTGCCTCAATCCGGAAAGCTCTTGGAGCAATCGCAAAAAATGGAGGCTATTGGCCGCCTCGCCGGCGGAGTGGCGCA
>DASQYT010000081.1:0-5458 GCA_035639075.1 Candidatus Elarobacter sp. | reverse complement strand
TTTTTTGCAGGACCAGACCGTCAAAAAGCATTCATCAGCCCTTAGGCGATACCATCCAACGTTCCGGCCAGCGAGACGCTTCTCAAGCCGGCACCGAAGGCGGCGGCAATACGCGCGCGAAGCGCCACGAGGCCAATCCCGCGGTTGAGGCAGCAGTGAAAAAAGGATCACTCAAGGCGGCGTGCTGCCTGGCCTCCATATCGAAGCGATACGACTGGATGACGTTGGCGACGACGTCGGGCAACGATTCGTCGCACGGCACAGTCTCCAAAATCTCCTGGCCCGCAATCGCATGGGGGCCAGTCCGGCCGCCCGTGTAGATCGCAACTGCGTCCACAATCTTTCCGTCAATTCTCGTCTTAAAGCCGCGAAGCCCGACGTCGGCAGCTTGATGGTTACCGCATCCCGCCGGACAACCGGACCAGTGAATCGTGAGCGGATTCAGGCCGGCGCCCATTTTTTTGTGCAGAGCTTCGGAGAGCGCTATTGCCCGGCTCTTTGTTTCGATGAGAGCCAGGTTGCAATAATCCGTTCCGACGCACGCGACCAATCCGCGCACAAATGGAGAGGGGCGGGGTGAGAGCTGCGCAAGCAGAGGCTCTTCCAGGAGTTTGGCCACGCGAGCCGCCGCAACATTGGGAATGATGGCGTTTTGACCTGTTGTAAAGCGAATCTCGCCATTTCCGTAAGTGTCGGACAAGCGTGCAAGCTCGTCGAGTTGATCGGGATTGACTCTGCCGGTAGGAATGCATAGGCCAACGGCGACAAGTCCCGACTGCTTCTGCGTGTTCACACCAAGATGGTCAGAGTGCTTGGACCCGCGCATGTCCCTACCCTGAAACGCCAGCTCGTGGCCGAGACGCGCCACGAGCTCGGCGCGCAAACGGCGCACTCCCCATTCCTCAATCAGAAAAGCAAATCGGCACTTGGAACGCGCTTCGCGCGGGCCGTGTTCGCGGTAAATCTTGATCAGCTCGACCACCACGGCCGCGGCTTGAAAGATTTCTACAAAGACATTCAGGGGCGAGGCGACCGTGAATCCTCCGGAGCCCATCTTCCCGCCCACAAGCACATTGAAGCCCAGCCGCCCAGCTTTCTTCGCGGGAACGAGGGCGATGTCCTGGGACTCACTGTGCGTGCAGTTGTCCGTGCAACCGGTCACCACGATGTTGAATTTGCGGGGCAGGTTGGTGAATTCCGGATTGCCCTCGTTGCCGACGATGATGCGATCGAGTTCGTGGACAACGGGGGAAGCGTCGAAGCATTCGTGAGGCGTCAGGCCTGCCATAGCGCAGCCGTTGATGTTGCGAACGTTATCGATGCCCGTTTGGAGCGTACGTAGGTCCACGCCGCGGAGCTTCTCGAAGATTTCCGGCACGCTGTCGAGGGTGAAACCGCGTAGCTCAATTTGCTGCCGTGTGGTGATGTCCAAAACGCTGTTGCCAAGCCGCCGCGAGAGCTCCGCGATGGTGCGCAGCTGCTCGCTCCTCGCAAAACCGTTGGGCATGCGGATGCGCATCATGAATTTGCCGGGCGTCGGCTTACGGAAAAACACGCCGATCCACTTCAACAATTCTTTTTCGGCAGGCGTGAGCGCTTCGGCGCCGCGCTCGATGATTTCCGGAAGGAGTTCCCGGATGCGCAGGCCGTCGCCGTTCATCGAGGCTTTGTAGCCTTCGACGGCGTTAATGCCAGGGGCGATTTGTTCGACAGATGGCGATGTCATCTTGCCACTCGCGATAAACATGGGGAATGTTGTCACTTCCCAAGGGCGGGAAGCCAACGCAAAATTTGCGTCGCGTCTATCAAAATTCTGAAGAACTTGCAGGAAAGTCTTTACACCTTGACTATCTACAATACTAGGTGTAGATAGTCATGGTATGGGAAAACCGAACGACCTTGTCCAGGGGACCCTGGACCTTCTGATTCTCAAAACAATTTCGCTCGAAGCAAAGCACGGCTGGGCCATCGGCAAACGCATCCAGCAGGTTTCCGGCGAGGTGCTTCAGGTGCAGCAAGGATCGTTGTATCCAGCGCTGCACCGCTTGGAGCAGCAAGGTTGGATTCGCGGAAAGTGGGAGGAGAGTGGGACGGGGCGGCAGGCGAAGTTCTACTCGCTGACTACGGCGGGCCGCAAGCAGATGGAACACGAAACCACGAACTGGAACCGGCTCTCCGGCGCAATCAATCTGGTGATTGAGGAAGCCTAACCGGAGAAGGAGTGGCGACGCGCTGGCTGGAAAAGATCCGCATACAGTTAGAAATGCTTCTCCGTCGCAGACGGGAAGTGCAGCGCCTCGATGCCGAGCTTCGCTTTCACCTCGAGCAACAAATCGCCGAAAACATCGCTCAAGGAATGAGTCCCGAAGAGGCTCGCTACGCGGCGAGACGAGCGTTCGGCAATCCGACACTGCTGCGCGAGCAAGCACGCGAGACGTGGAATTGGAACACAATTGAAACTGCTCTTCAGAATATGCGAATCAGTATTCGCACACTGGCTAGAACGCCGGGCTTTGCGTTCGTCTCGATTCTGGTGATTGCCATCGGCATCGGTGCCAATGTCGCCCTATTTACCGTGGTGCGGTCAGTGCTACTGAAACCGCTGCCTTTCAAGGAACCGGAGCGGCTGCTACGGCTGTATGAGCACAGCGCTGACGAGAAGATTCCGTACAACCAAGTTGCCGCTGGCATATTCGCCGAGTGGAAGAGGCAAAGCCATAGTTTTTCGGACTTGGCGATCGTTTCGACTTCGGGAGAATACAACCTGTCGGGAGCGGGCGGACAGCTTCCCGAAAGAGTGCGCGCCGTCGAGTTTTCCTCGGATTTATTGCCAACACTCGGAGTCGAACCCGCGCTCGGAAGAGGCTTCACCGCGGCGGATGACGAGCCATCTGCAAATGCGACAACTATCTTGAGCTGGGGATTGTGGAAGAGACGCTTCGGCGGCGACCCTTCGATCCTGAACCACACGATACGTGTGAACGCAAAGGCCTACACAGTTATTGGCATTATGCCATCTTGGTTTGCCTATCCAGAACAGGGCGTGCAACTGTGGGTACCGATTTACCACGAAGAATCTCCCAAGGACATGCAAGTTCTGGATAGCCATGACTTTGTGCCAGTCGGACGGCTCAAATCTGGGGTCACCGAAACGCGGGCGAGGGCGGAGATTTCGCTCATCGTCCGGCGGCTTCACGATGAACATCTCGACAATCCGTTCGTCAGCAAAGCCGCGGAGACGCGCCCTCTGCTGGAAGACATGGTCGGGGACATCAAGACGCCTCTGTACATTTTACTGGGTGCAACAGGTTGCGTCCTATTGATTGCGTGCTTGAACGTTGCCAACCTTCTGGTGGCGCGCGCGGCAGCCCGGAGAAAAGAACTCGCCATTCGCGCCGCGTTGGGGGGCAGCCGCCGGCGTCTAATTGGCGAGCACTTGGCGGAAAGTCTCCTGCTATCGGCCGCGGGCGGTGTGGCGGGGCTCTCGCTGGCGCGTGTCGTCGTTCAGTGGCTGATAAGCACGCGCCAGGACATAAGCCGAGTCGAGGCCATTCGAGTTGACGGCGTGGTCGTTGCTTTTGCCGCGGGTTTGATTTTCTTCTGTGCGGCTTTCGCAGGACTCATCTCCTCGGTCTCCGCCGCGGGCGACAAGATGCTTTCCTCGCTTCAGGAAGCCTCGCGCTCACACAGCGCGGGGCCGGCGCGAGTCACCCTGCGCAAATGGCTGCTTTCGCTGGAGGTGGGGCTTACGGTGGTATTGCTCGTCGGGGCGGGGCTGCTGCTGAAGAGCTATCAGCGGTTGAGGACGTCCGATCTTGGCTGTGTCACAAATAATGTGCTCACCCTGCGTCTTGGCCTGCCTGAAGCAAAATATGGTCATGACGCGGAGCGCGTAACTTTTTATGAAGCGCTGCTGGAGCGCGTGCGCTCGCTGCCGGAGATCCAAACGGCAGGACTGGTCAGACTTGTTCCAGGGCAAGGCTACGGCGGGGACAGCGGTTTCTGGATCGCGGAGCATCCTCCGCTTCCGCAAGGGCAGATGCAGTACGCGATCGTTCGGTGGGCCGATCCAGGTTATTTTGCGGCACTGGGGATTCCTTTGCTGCACGGACAAATTTTTGATGGCGGCCAGCGCTTGGACAAGGCGAACGAAGTCGTAATCAGCGAATCGTTTGGGCAGCAATATCTCCCTAATGAAGATCCGATTGGCAAGCACTTGCTCTCGCTAGGCCGCCGGTCCTACAAAGTTGTCGGGGTGGTTGGCGATACGCGCTTCCATATCGCCGCACCTGCCCGGCCAATCATGTACTTTCCCCTGTACGCAAACATTTACCAGGGCGTTCCCGTTGATGCGACGCTGGCCGTACGTTCGAGCCGTGACGCGACGTCGCTCGCTTTGCCCATCCAGCAAGTAGTTCAGCAGCTTGACCGGGAGCTGGCTGTCTCCGACATCCTGACCATGGACCAGATGATTGGGAAATCCACGCTGGACAGCAGTTTCGACGCGACGCTCTTGCTTGCGTTCGCGGTGCTATCGCTGGTGCTAGCTGCCGTTGGATTGTTCGGGGTACTCTCCTATATCGTTGCGCAGCGCACCGCGGAAATTGGCATCCGTATCGCTCTTGGCGCGCAGCGAGAAACGGTGCTCAGCCTGGTGCTCCTGGATGGGCTACGCCCTGCCTTTTTCGGACTCGCATTTGGCGTGGCTGCCAGCGTCGGTGCGGCGCAGTTGATTCGTTCCATGTTGTATGGAATCAGCCCGCTTGATCCCTCTGTATTTGTATCTGTAATTGTCATGCTGTTATTGGTGGCTGCCGCGGCATGCTTGGTTCCAGCCTGGCGCGCCTCGCGGCTAGATCTCACAGCCGCTCTGCGCACGGAATAGGAATACTAAACCCTACCTGGCCAGAGCGGTTGACAGTGAATAGCAAAGAGTTGATGGCGAAGACTCCTAAAGAGTCTACTTGCAAGGAATCGGCTCTTAGGCAAACCGGACCTAGCGTTCGTCGCCGAAGCGCTTGATATCCTTGGGGCCTTCTTTCAAGGGGCCGACGTTGCGGCCTTGGACCTGTTCGCGAATCTGGGCGACGATGTCAGGATTGGCGAGAGTGGTGATATCCAACACGCTGTTGCCAAGCCGCCGCGAGAGCTCCGCGATGGTGCGCAGCTGTTCGCTCCTCGCAAAGCCGTTGGGCATGCGGATGCGCGTCATGAATTTGCCGGGCGTCGGTTTGCGGAAAAACACGCCGATCCACTTCAACAATTCTTTTTCGGCAGGCGTGAGGGCTTCGGCGCCACGCTCGATGATTTGCGGAAGGTGTTCCCGGATGCACAGGCCGTCGCCGTTCATCGAGGCCTTGTAGCCTTCGACGGCGTTAATGCCGGCGGGGATTTGTTCGACAGATGGCGATGTCATATTGCCACTCGTGATGAACATGGGGAATGTTGTCACTTCCCA
>DASQYT010000080.1:0-9672 GCA_035639075.1 Candidatus Elarobacter sp. | reverse complement strand
TTCTCGTCAGGACTCTTTTTGGCGGGTTCGGCAGGCACGGCTTCCTTGAGGTAGTAGGTCAAAATCGCGCCGTACGGAGGATTTTTCGCGGTGAACATTTTTTGACCGGCGCTCCAACGCCGGTTGCGCAGGTGCCAGGTGATCGCCGGCCGGGGCGGAAAGAATGTCAGCGACGATGCCGCTGCGTTCGCATCCATCTTCTCGATCGGCGTCAAATCGTCAAGAATCCAGATGGAGCGCCCGTGCGTCGCCAGCACCAGGTCATTGTCGCGAGCCTGAATCTCAATGTCGTCTACAGGTACGGTTGGAAAATTGTTTTTCAACGCGGTCCAGTTTGCTCCGCGATCCCACGATGTCCACAGCCCGAACTCGGTGCCCGCGAACAAGAGGTTGGTGTTCCGCGGATGCTCGCGCACCACGTGGACGCTTCCGGCTAAATCCGGAATCCCGTTACGGATGGCTTTCCAGTTCTCGCCGTAGTCGTTCGTCACAAAAATATAGACGTTGTTATCGCCACCTCGATGGCCGTCAAACGCCAAAAACGCGGCGCCGTCACCGGTCTTCGATGCCACTACACGGCTTACGTATGTTCCCTTCGGCACTCCAGGCGCCTTCGATGCGACATTTTTCCAGGTCTTGCCGCCGTCGCGCGTGACTTGCACGTTGCCATCATCGGTTCCAACCCAAAGCACATTGGGAGTCCGCGGCGATTCGCTTAGCGTGGTGATGGTCGGATACTCTTGCACGCCGTCGTGGCGAGAGAGAGTGTTCTTGTCCGGTGTCTTGCCGAAAATTTGCAGTTTGTTGCGGTCAACACCGGTCGTCAAGTCTCCGCCGAGCCGGGTCCAGTTGTCTCCTCGATCCATCGACTTGAAGAGATAATTTCCGCCGTAATAGATCGTGGTGTGTTCGTGAGCGGAAACCGCCACGGGCGAGTTCCATTGGAAGCGATAGTGCGGCTCTCCGGCTTTGGCTTCCGGCCGGATCGACCGCTGCTGTCCGGTGCGCATGTCGCGGCGATCGATGTAACCGTCCTGGGACTCGGTATAGACGATCCAAGGCTCGACATTGTCGATGGCTGCATAAAAGCCGTCGCCGCCGTGAATCACTTGCCAGTCATCATTCACGATGCCGTCGCGAGTAAGGGTCTGGCTCGGCCCGCACCAACTGCCGTTGTCCTGCAAGCCGCCGCAGATGTGATATGGCTTTTCGTTGTCGAGCGCCACCTCGTAGAACTGACCGATAGCGATGGTGTTGACGAAGTCCCAGGTCTTGCCGGCATCGTAGCTCCAGTGAATGCCGCCATCGGACCCGGCGAGCATGTGATTCGAATCGGCTGGATCGATCCACATCGCGTGATAGTCGCCGTGGATGCCATGGATGCGCTGCGTTGAAAACGTCTTTCCGCCATCCTCGGAATAGAACATCGGCGCGCCAAGCTCCCAGATGCGGAGATCGTTATTGGGATCGATGCGAACCTGGCTGTAATACGATGGCCTCGGATTGGTGTCGCCCATCTTCTTCCAGGTTTCGCCTTTGTCCTCGCTGCGGTAGGTCCCGCCTTTTTCGTGCTGCACCATGACGTAAACGATGTTTGGATCCTTGCGATAGATATCGAGCCCGATGCGGCCAGTGTCTCCGCCGTTTTCGTAAGGCAGTCCCTTAGTCAGTTTTCTCCAATTTGCGCCGCCGTCCGTCGTTTTGTAGATGGCGCTGTCGGGTCCGCCGCCATTGAATCCGAAAGGCGTGCGGCGCCGCTCGTACGCCGCGGCGTACAGAGTGTCCGGACTCTCCAGGTCTATCGCGATGTCGCTTACACCGGTGTCGTCGTTGATCTTCAGCACTTGCGACCACGTTTTCCCGCCATCAGACGTCTTGTACACTCCGCGGTCGGGATTCGCATCCCACAAATGCCCCAGCGCCGCAACATACACGACGTCCGGATTTTTCGGATGAATCACGATGCGCCCGATATGCCGCGTCGCCTCGAGTCCCATCTTCTTCCAGGTCTTTCCGCCGTCGAGCGACTTGTACGCCCCATCGCCCCAGGAGGAGCTTTGCCGGTTGTTGGGCTCGCCTGTTCCTACCCAGACGATCGACGGGTCCGACGGAGCAATCGCGATATCGCCAATCGTCGATACGCCTTCCTTATCGAAGATCGGCTCCCAGGTCGTGCCGTTGTTGGTTGTTTTCCATACGCCACCCGAGGCCGTGCCCACGTATACGATGTTCGGATTGCTCTCCACCACGGCGAAATCATCGATGCGCCCGCCCATCGTCGCCGGGCCTATTTCGCGGAATTCGAGGTTCTTGAATTTATCTGTGGGACTTGGCTGGTCGGCGGGCGCTGCCTTCGAAGTCATCGCAAACACGCCGAGAAAGATCGCGCAAACCAGAGTCGTCCGAAGTGCATTCCACACAAGCTTCATTTCCATCCCCCTGTTTAGAAGGCCCGGCATGTTACTCCGGCTGGGCCGTTTGGCGCATCAAGTGTTTTGAAAGGGGCAAACCAACCCGGTGCAAAGAAAGACGCGCGATGGCGTCGCTCCGTTTCACGCGCAGGGATTCTCCCGATGCCATGCCATGCTGTCTCTGCGTGCAACTCATGGACTTCCCTTGCCTTCAAATCCCTACGACCGCATGCTAGGCTATCCAACGGTTTTCACTGACTGCATGTTCCGAGTGAATCGCTATCCTCATTCACAGTTTCCCGCCGCGCTCTGCGTTTTTCCTTTCCTGAGTGCACTGCTTCTCATACTCACAGCCACGGCGCCAGGCATCGCGTCGGCGCAACAAGGCCGCTTGTCTTCCGCCAAGGGTGGAGTCGCTAATTTGGAGGCGAAAACACAGGGCCGCAAAGGCGATGTCACAACTGCCGACGGCGACGTGGACATCCATTACGGGGACACCCGCCTTCGCGCTGACCACGTCGAATACAACGGAAAAACCTATGAAGCCACGGCGACCGGGCACGTTCAGCTTGACTACGGCAACGAGCATCTCGGAGCCGACGAAGCTCACTACAACGTTAGCACCGGTCACGGCCTCTTTCACAACGTCCGGGGAACCGTAAAGATCGAGCGGCGGCCCAATCCGGTGCTCCTAGTCTCCGATAATCCGCTGTACTTCGAGGCACGGGACGTCGAGCGCTTTCCTGGAGATGTCTACCTTGTTCATCGCGCGTGGATCACTATCTGCGACCCAGAGCACCCCAAGTGGCAGTTCTACGCGCCCAACGCGCGCATTCGCCTGGATAAGACCGTCGCGCTCGTCAACGCCAACTTCCGTCTTTTCCGCGTGCCCTTGATCTGGCTTCCTTACGCCACAGCTCCCGCGGGCCGCAAAGTGCGGGCAACTGGTTTTCTGATTCCTGATATCGGCCAAAGCTCGCGCAAGGGCTTTATTCTGGGTGATGCTTTTTATCTGGCTCCCAATCAGTGGATGGACGCCACGGTTGGCGCGCAATTCATGAGCCGCCGCGGCGTCCTCGAGCGCGGAACATTCCGCGCCAAGCCCTTTGAAAATACTGCGATGGAGTACACGTATTTTGGGGTCGAGGACCGCGGCCTTCTCCCGGACGGCACACGCAGCCCTCAGGGTGGCGAACAGCAGAGGTTGGAATTTCAATCCCTGCTTCCTGGCGGCTGGCGCTTCGTGACGGACTACAACCATCTTTCCTCTCTTACTTTCCGTCTGGCTTTCGCCGACTCCTTCGGGGAAGCCATAAACTCCGAAGTGCGCAGCGCCACTTTCTTATCGAACAATTTCCGCGGCTTCAGCCTGAATTTCGCGGGCCTCAGCGACAAAAGCTTTCTCACCCTGCCGGTCGCCGCAACAGCGACTCCCGCCACTAGCGTTACCCTTCGTAACCTTCCGGAAGCGCGATTTGGCTCGGTCGAGCAGGCTCCCTTGCGCAGCCTGCCCGTCTACTTCGGCTTCGATGGGTTTGCAGGCGTCGTATTCCGCAGTGATGAAGATATTCGAACTTCGAATTTCGTCGATCGCTACGAATTGGCGCCGCGGGTCACTGTGCCGCTGCATTTTGGACGATGGCTCGGTGTGACCACTTCCGCTGTGTTTCGCACCACGCGTTATGGCGATTCCTTTGATTCCGCAGGCCAGGTCAGTCCCGTCGCCATTTCCCGCAACACCGGCGAGTTCACTCTCGAATTTCGGCCGCCGACGCTTGAACGATTCTTCGACCGCGCTCCCCTGAAGAAGGGCAAGACCCGGCGACGGTACAAGCACACGATCGAACCGACGCTTGCCTACCGTTACGTCACCGGAGTGAATCGCTTTGCGCAGTTTGTGCGTTTCGATTCGGACACCACGCTGACGAACACCAGCGAAGTCGAATATGGCTTTACGCAACGGCTTTTCCGGAAAGATGGTGACGGGCAGCCTCAGGAGCTGGTTTCGTGGCGCATCGTCCAGAAGCATTATTTTGATCCGACGTTTGGCGGCGCCATCGTCAATGGCCAGCGCAACGTCTTCCAGGCGCTTGATTCCATCACGCCCTTCGCTTTCGCGTTTGGCCCGCGCAACTGGTCACCGATCGTCAGCGATTTCAAAATCACTCCCGGCGGTCCCTACGATCTGGAGCAAATCCTTCAGTACGATCCACAGATCCAGAGACTTGTTACCATCGGCACGCTGCTGAAGGTGAAACCATACCGGGAATTTTTTGCCACCGCTGCTTTCTTCCGCTTGGATGACAATCCTACGCTCGGCGATCTTCCTCTCCAGCCTCCTCCAGTGCAGCCAATTTTTCAGCAGCCGCTTTCGAACCAGATTCGCGCGCTGGTGGGCTACGGCAGCGAGTCACGCAGGGGTTTTAATCTGATCACCGGTCTCGGCTACGATTTCGAAAACAAGACACTGCAGAACCAGATTGTTCAGATGAGTTACAACGGGGGCTGCTGCGGACTCGCCGTCGAGTATCGACGCATCAATCTCGGGCAGGTACGCGCGGAGAATCAGTTCCGTCTCGCATTCATCATCGCGAACATTGGCGCCTTCGGGAATTTGCGCCATCAGGAAAAGATTTTTTAGCGGGGGTTGCGGGAAGCCAAGAGCTTCAGCTCGGGTACCTTCTGTTGTGATTCAATGTGACAAGCATGAACGACACTGATCTGGCATTTGCGTCCATCGAGGAAATCGGAAGACTTTTCCGCAAGCGCAAGCTTTCGCCCGTGGAAGTCACCAAGCTTATGCTCGCACGCATCGAGTTGGTCAATCCCAAACTCAACGCCTACATCACCGTCACCGCTGAACTTGCACTCGCACAAGCCAAAAAAGCTGAATCGGAGCTATTCGTGCCACCAGGCCGAAAAGGACATCGTGATCGCGGCCCGCTGCATGGCATCCCTGTCTCGCTGAAGGACAACATTTACACGGCGGGCATCCGTACCACGGCTGGTTCCAAGATTCTGAAAGATTTCATCCCAAAAGAAGACGCTGCCGTCGTCGGCCAGCTCAGGGAAGCAGGCGCCGTTTTGCTGGGCAAGACCAACATGCACGAGTTCGCCTACGGCGTAACATCGAACAACCCGCATTATGGTCCTGTCCGCAATCCGTGGGACCTGGCGCGCATCCCCGGAGGCTCCAGCGGCGGCTCCGCGGCCGCGGTTGCCGCGGGCCTTTGCTATGGAGGCATCGGAACGGACACCGGCGGCTCCATCCGTATTCCCGCGTCCCTCTGTGGCCTCTTCGGACTAAAGCCGTCTTGGGGCCGCATTTCTTGTGAAGGCATTGTCCCGCTCTCTCGTGCTCTCGATTGCGCAGGGCCGCTGGCTCGGACCGTCGGTGATGTCGCCACTCTGACGGGAATTCTGTACTCGCGCGTGGGTCGCGAGCCAAACATGGCAAAACTTTCGGCTCTGCGGACTGATGCAAGAAAGCTTTGCCTGGGAATTCCGCGTCAACTGTTCTTCGATGCTCTTTCAAATGAAGTCCGGAGTGCGTTTGACTCCGCGTTGCGCGAGCTTTCCCGCGCTGGCATGACCACGAAGGAAATTTCCGTCCCGCTGCTCGATGAAACCGAAGATGCGGGCAATCATATCGCCTGGACGGAAGCAACTCTCTACCACCAGCAACAGGGATATTTCCCAGCACACGCCGCGGAATATGGCGACGACGTCAGTTCAAGGCTGGAAATGGGAAACAAGGTGTTGGCGGTTGACTATTTGCGCGCGCTGGAGATTCAGAGACAATTCACTCAACAGTTGCATTTGGCGCTGGCAGAAGCGCATGTGGATGCCATGATTTTCCCTTCAACCGCGATTGAGGCTCTGCGATTGGATCAGGAAACCATCCGCCTCGGGGCGCACGAGCATCCGGCTCGCGCTTTGTTGTTGCGCCACAACCGTCCGGCAAATCTCGCCGGCGTGCCAGCCGTTTCCGTTCCGTGCGGATTTACGCGCTCAGGATTGCCCACCGGTTTGCAAATCATGGGTGGTGTCTCAAGCGAACCCCTGTTGCTCGGCATCGCGAAAATCTTTGAACGTTCCCAGCCTCAACATCGCAGGCCGCCGGTCTAGCCTGCTGTCGTTGCAACGGCGCCTCGCGTCTTCATGATCCAACTGCCGATCACAAATCCCAACGTACCCGTCATTATTCCGCCGAAGACATCCGCCACGTAATGGTTTCGCACGTAAACTGTGGAAACGCACATACACAGGACGAACGGGAGGAATAGCCAGAACAGCCACCTTCTGTGCCGCCACGCTCCCCACAGGGCCGCAACCGCTCCCGCTACATGCTGCGAGGGAAACGCCGCCCCCTGCACTCTTCCGCACTTTTCGATCAGGTTGATGAGCGCCGTGAACGGTCCGCCCGCGAGGTCGCCGTGCCACATGCCCGCAAACGTGAACCACGGGCTTTGCACGGGGAAAAACATCGAGATCACATAGCCGAGGGCGTAGCCGACGGCGGAATACGTTATCACACACCAATAGCTTTCCCAGTCACGCCGGCAGTAGAGAATCCCGCCGAGAATGAGCAAAAAAACAAAGTAAGTAAAGTATGCAAATTCCATGAATTCGTTCAGAGCGGGGTGCGTAAAGCGCTCAAGCCACAACGGGGGATTCACCCCCGTCAGCCATTCATCAAACGCGATCAGCTTGGCGTCCTGCCAAGCGGGCGTCACCAGGTGAACAAGTTTTCCCAGTTCCTCAAAACAAAACAGAAAAAACAGATGTGGATACCAATGCCGCCAGAAACGCCAGAGCCTTGAGGCAGCAGTTTCCCCTTGCCACTTCGCTTGCCTCCCGACTTTGGCCTCCAAGAGGCACAGCGTCAGGATCAGCGCCGCGACCAACGCTTGGATGCCGAACAACCTCACGGGATGCGCGAGATTTTCCGCAAACACGGCGATCAGCGCGCTCGATGTAGCCAAATACCCCAGAGCTACGCATTCGAATGCTCCGCACGACTCCCAGGCCGCTGCTGCTTCGCGCGTGAACAACGAAGCGATTCCTTTTTTCTCCGCTTCAAAGCTGGCCGCGCTTCCTTCGACTTCCGGGGCACGCGCTTCCGCACGCCAGGCGAGCGCTGCTTCATCTTCTCTATAACTCTTATAGCTCTGTCGCTGCGCCTCGTTCATTCGGCATTCTCCGGCCTCGCCAATTCCATCCGGCAACCTCGGTGCGCTCTGAGCCCTTCGTCGCAAGGCGATTGATTGTCTTTTTCGTTCCAATTCAATACTGGCCACGCGCGCGACCGCGCAATGCTCGCAAGGTCTTTCGTTGGATTCACGGCCATTGGCCTGCCGACCGCCGCCATCAGCCACCGGTCAGTTAAGCGGTCGCCATACGCGTAGCACCGCTCCAGATCAAGCTGCATCTCTTCCGCCAGCCGCTTCGCCGCACGCGCTTTCACTTCCCCAAACATTGCTTCTCCCGAGATTCTTCCCGTCCACTTGCCGTTCTTTTCTTCCAAACGCGTGGCGCACACGCGAATCTTCGCGGTAATTCCGCGTTCGGCAAGCTGGGCTTCCATGGCCCGCGCGGCTTCCCGAGCCAACGGCTCAAGCGTCCCGCTCACCAGCACGATTTCGTGGCCCTGCTTCGCGTGCCATGCCACTCTCTCAACGGCTTGCGCAAAAAAGGCCGGGATAGGCAATCGTGGATTGCACCTCGGAGGAGCCAACGCCTGTCCCTCGGCCTGGTGGCCGCCTTTGTGCCAAGAGGAGACATGCCTGTCTCTCTCGCCACACTCGTCAAGAATATGTACACCTAGGAGATATATTTTGTTCGCCTGCAAAATTGCGCTGATTCCGCGCGTCAAAAGCCGCATCCCTTCCCTCAACCACAGAAAATAGTTTCTTATAGAAATTTCTTTCCGGTATCTCAGAACCCGGAAAAATCTTCTCTCCAGCGACGGCAGGGGCATGAGCGTTCCATCTAAGTCAAGGAATGCCGCGATGTTTCTTTCCGACTCGTTTACTTCCTTTGTCTCCTTGACGCCCTTTTGCGTTTTCATGCCGCCTCCTGTGCTGGACTCTTCGCGCCGCGCGCCAGCCCCCCGTTGCTGGCAAAGTATTTCCACCCCTCCGCCAAAACAGGCAGCCCACGCAGCAGGCAAAACGCAGCCGTCATCCACGTCAGGACATGCGCCCCCACGCGAATCGTGGCGTGCGCATCCGCCGCCAGTTCACCCAGCAGCGCGACCGGCCCGCGCGTCAAAGCGAGTTCCAGCCCCAAATAACAGAAACACAGGCACTTCATCGCCGCATACAAACCGCGGCTCCAGCGCGACGCCACGAGCGCCTGCCCCCACCACGTGCGTAGCATGGCATTCGCGCCCCAGCCGGAATGCCCTGCTTTCATCGCCAGTCCGCGCAGAAAATCCGTCGCCGCCCCGCGCGCAAAAAACAAAACCGGCAGCCACAGCGACACCATCCCTACAACCGCGAAATATGTGAAATAGACGTTTTCGATCATGCGGTCGCCGAGAATATCCAGTTGCGCCCCCATGGGCGTGGCCATTTTTTTCCTCCGAGCGATGTGTCCGTCAAGCGCATCCAGCGCAATCGCCGCCACGGTCAGCCCCACGGCCGTGAGGTTGGCCCACGCGCCGCGGCCGAACAGACACACGGCCCCAAATCCCACGGCAACCCGCAGTAACGTCACTTTGTTTGGTGTCCATCGCATATTCACCTGCCGGACGTGGTTGAGCGTCCCGCCTGATTGATGGCAAGCTTCATGCCACTCCTTGCTCCAGCAAGAGGCATCCGTTCAATCATTTACAGACAGTTTGAGGCAGTTAGTTCCTGCTCGACGCCAGTTAAATCCGTCATCTGTCGCGTTTTGGCTCGCTCACATGACTTGTTCCCTTTTCACCTTTTCCGCGTCTAAAGGGAGGGTAGGGATGTTCTCTCCTAAATGATCCACAATGATCCACGCGCGCGATGGCATCCCGAATGTCGGCGGCGCGGTTCGCCCATCGAAAATTCCGACCCCACATTGGGGCTCTCGGCCCAGGCACGAGCGCAAGTGAGATTTGTGGGAGAATAAGGGGCGGGCTTTCGAGTCTTATTGGATGCAAAGCCTAAGGTGAGGACGAAAAACGGATGACCGATGTTTCTCTAGCAGGAGCTTTTCTCGCCGGGCTTGTCTCGTTTCTCTCGCCCTGTGTTTTGCCGCTTGTTCCCGGGTACATCTCCATGCTCTC
>DASQYT010000079.1:0-4673 GCA_035639075.1 Candidatus Elarobacter sp. | reverse complement strand
CGGCCTCTATCCCGACGGCAGCCCGGGCGAAATTTTCATCACCATGGCAAAAGAAGGCTCGACGGTCAGCGGGCTCATGGACAGCTTCGCCCTGGCGGTGTCGATCGCGCTGCAGCATGGCGTGCCGCTCAAGCTGCTGTGCGAAAAATTCGCGCACACCCGCTTTGAGCCGAGCGGCTGGACCAACAACACCGAGATCGGCTTTGCCAAGTCGATCATGGACTACATTTTCCGCTGGCTGCAGTTGCGCTTCCTCACCGGCCAGCAACAGTTGCTGTTTGAGAACCTGAGACCGCGGCCGGCAGCCCTCGGCCCTCAGCCGGAAGATGTAGGGCGGGTGCCCTCGCCCGCCATGCCCGTGACGAACTCGGTTCATGCCGCCGACGCCCTATCCAGCATCATCGACCTGGGCGACGCGCCGACGTGCAGCTTCTGCGGCTCGATCATGGTGAGAAACGGCAGCTGTTATAAGTGCATGAACTGCGGCAGCACGAGCGGGTGCTCGTAGCGTGAGAGGACTCGAGATTGTGTAGGGACGGGCGTCTCGCCCGTCCAGGCGGAGCGCAGCTCCGCATGATTTTTGGGGGGCGCGTTCAGTTGCGGGCGGGGGCGCCCGCGCCACATTTGGGAAGGGTATGGTTTCAAGCCATGCCGAAACGGAAACGAAATCTTAGCGGCTTTTAGCCGCTAAGGTAAAAACAAGTGGTACGTAGACGCAAGCTGTGAAGGGAGGGCACGGCGAACGCCGTGTCCCTTTTTTGTTTTTAAGGCAAACGGTGCCTGACTGAGATGCAAGATTTGGTTAAGCGGGAGGCTTGGTTTATGTCAACTGGACTGGATCAACTTAAGCACATCGTGGTGCTGATGATGGAGAATCGGTCGTTTGATCACATGCTGGGGTCGCTGAAGGCAATAGATTCCCGGATCGACGGTGTTACCGACCAGCTGAGCAATCCAGATACTACAGGCGCGAGCGTCAAGCCGCAGCCACTGGCGGAGTTTCAGGGCCAGCTCAATCCCGATCCCGACCACCACTTTCCAGCAGTTGACCTGCAAATCTTTGGTGGTGACGCGAGCCCGACTCGCGCGCCGAACATGCATGGATTCGTGAAGAGCTACTTCAGTCAGCGTCGCGACGTAGAGCATTCACAGAAGATCATGTACTACTTCAAACAGAGTGACTTGCCGGTGCTTAGCACGCTGGCCTTGGAGTTTGCGCTTTTTAACCGGTGGTTCGCATCGATTCCGGGGCCCACGATCTGCAACCGCGCGTTTGCGCACTATGGGACGTCGTTCGGCAGAGTGGATATGAACCCGTTCGACATCATCGAACCGTTCAAGAGCATCTACACGCGGCTTATCAACGCGACTCCCAAGCACACGGCCAAGGTCTACTACTACGATACGACCAGCTCGACGATGGAGGTCGTGAACCTACTGCAAAACCAGCCGGAACTATTCGGCACGTACAAACAATTCTTGAGCGACTGCGACAAGGGATTGCTGCCGGAATATTCGTTTGTCGAGCCGAATTATAACGACCACGAAACCGATAGCGGCGAGGAAGTGGCCAGCGATCAGCATCCCGACCATGACGTCCAGGCGGGGGAGCTTTTGATCGCCGAGGTGTACATGCGGATCAAGCGAAACCCGAAAATGTGGGCTAGTACGGCGCTGCTGGTCGTTTATGACGAGCATGGAGGTATTTACGACCACGTCGTGCCGCCGCCGTGCACTCCTGATAAATTTACGGCCTTGGCCAACAACACAGGTACGGGGATGGAGTTCAAGTTCGATCGGCTGGGAGTACGGGTACCCGCAATTCTGATTTCGCCGTGGATCCCCAAGGGGACGGTGGTGGACCGCGTCTTCGACCACGCTTCAATTCCGGCTACTATCACCAAGTTTTTCCTGGGAGATTATTCGCCGCGGTCTCCGCGGGAGATCAATGCTGACGTTTTTATCGAACCGAATTCGGGAGCGGTGGATCCTAACCGCAATCTGCTGTCGCTCTTGACCATGCGGAACGATTGCCCCGAGTTTGGAGTTCAGGATTGAAATCGATTGAGAAGGAGCAATTGAAATGAATGTTATTCCTGTACCGAAGCCAAGACAGAGCGCGATGAATCCGGACAGGCCAGTCAACGCACTTCTGCAAGTACAGATTCAGCACTTGCGCAACGCCGAGAGAAATCTTCCTCTTCGGTACCGAACCGAGATTTACGCCAATGCAATCAGGACCGAAGGAGAAGCGGCAAGGTACATTCGCGCCGTGACCGAAGCGATTCATCAAGCACATGCAGATGCGGCAGCGCAACGAGCAATTCCCTCGATCCGGCGGAAGCGCGGAATCGAAATTGCCGCCGCTGCCGACAAGCCGATCCGGCACGCTACCGCGGCCAAGACCAAGGCGGCTAAGCGTCAACGTAAAACCTAACCGTACTGGAAAGGGAGGTTCTTCGCCGTATTTTCTCCCAGAATGCGAACGATATTTTTGACGCGGCGGCTTGTGCATTGAGTTGGGTGGCTACTCATGCCGGTAACTTGGCTCCACATTTCAGATCTACACGTTCAAAGTGGCGATTCCTATGATCGCGATGTCGTATTTCGTGCACTCGTCAAGTCCGTAAGACGCTTTCGGGAACGAGATGGCCGTACTCCGGACCTAATATTTGCAACGGGGGACATTGCATATTCCGGTAGCTCCGCCGAGTACGCAATCGCGAGTGAATTTTTCGACCAGATCCTCGAAGCTAGTGGGCTCGGTCGCAACCGGCTTTACGCCGTCCCTGGGAATCACGACGTGGATCGGAGCGTTGGGCTCCAACTCAAGAGAGAACTAGGGTCTCGAAGTGAGGCAGACGACTACTTCCATCCTGACACTCAGAAGCTGCATTTGACCCACAAGCAAGGTTCTTTCCTGCGCTGGTATCACGATTACTTTGGTGGAATCCGCACAATGCCAGAAAAATCAAGCTGTGGTCCAGTGGAACTGGTTCGGGTTCGGAACCAGAGACTCGGCGTATTACCGATCAACACGGCTCTGTTCTGTCAGAATGATTCAGATTTCGAAAGGTTATGTGTCGGAAGGCGTTGTCTCGATACCGGGATTGAAGAACTTAATCTCCTCGGCGCTGACCTCAAGATAGCCGTGATGCACCACCCCCTTCACTATCTCAGCGTCATTGAGCGCGAGAATATTAGAGCAAGTCTGGTTGATCATGTCGACGTTGTCCTGAGCGGCCACCTCCACGAAGCGGGGTACGCCGGAGTTGACATGCTGTCGGGACGGAATCTTTACTGCGCAGCGGGCGCCACGTACCAAACACGCAAGTGGCCCAACACAGCCTATTACGCCACATTCCATAGGGATCATGTCACCATTTTCCCGATTAGTTACTACGACAAACCTCGCGAGAGATGGGAGGTGGATCCGAGCGTGTTCCCGGATGCTCCTGGGTACGAGGCAAGCTTTCCGGTCCCACGTGAGCCGAGGTTCAGAAGTTTCCGAATCCCACGGTGGGACGGCCAAAACCAGATACCTGCTCGCAAGCACCCGGATAGAACAAAAACCATGCCCACAGGAAGTCCTGAACCGAGGCTCGGTCGAGGCGTGGGGTCTATGGAAGCTATGGGTGAGAAGCCCGCCAGGAAGCAAAAGAGAGTAAGAGGGACAAAGAACAAACGGAAAGCTTAGACCCGAGTGGTTTTCCTAGGAGGCAGGTATGCGGTGGGGTGCGGCGTTGGTGCTGTTGGGTGCGTCCACGCTCGCGTTGGCTCAGGAGAGCGCTCTACACGCAGAGTTGCGGCGCGAGGGCGAGCGTGCGTCGGATGCCTGCCAGGCTAGCTTTAAGGCGGTGCCCGGATGCGCGTACACGCTGTTTACCGACCATCCACTGCACATAGCCGCGGGCAGTATGCCTCCCCAGAACGGATTCGGGCTGGGCGGCGCATTCGTTTGGTCCAAGAACACCAGGAATTGGCGGATGAGTTGGGACTTTGATGGGGTTGGCGCCTTCAGTGGGGCGTGGCGCGCGGGTGCGTACATGAAGATGGTCCATACGCCTCATCCTGCCAAAGCGCCGATTAAAGTCACAATCCCGCGACCGGGAGAGACACCGAAAGAATCGGGAGAAGCAAAAGAAGAAGATAAGCCCAAGGGGCCGGAAAAATTCACTCATCCATACGCAGTCTTCGATTTCTACGCGCAGTCAATTTCGCTGAACAAGCTGAACTTCTTTGGCTTGGGCAACGACAGTCCGCTTGCGGGGAAATCGCTTTTCGGGATGAGCGAAAGGATTGTTGGGGCCAGCGCCATCAAACCCGTGTTCGAATGGGCAGCCATTCGGTGGTTGAATCTCGCGCTGCTAGGAGAAATCAACGGACGTTTTGTGGATATAAGAGGGAAGCACGGGCAGTCTGTGCCCTCGATTGAGGCTCTGTATACGGATGCGACGGCACCGGGCCTAAGCAGCCAGCCGGGATTCGCTCAGTTGGGCGAAGGCCTGCGCATCAAGCCGGCGATCGGAAATCTGCAGCTGAATTACATGGGGAAATTTCAGCAGTTCTTCGCGCCCTCCAGTTCGCACAACTCTTTTCTACGCTGGACCGTGGATCTGGACCATACATACTCCCTTTATGGAAGGTCGCAGTCTGGAGCGGCGAGCCGAGAG